>JAJECY010000070.1 GCA_022821775.1 Acidobacteriota bacterium | reverse complement strand
CATGTCCAACGACGCCAGCGCCGAAATCAACAAGGGAATACTGATTTCCCAAATTGCCAAGGAAATCGACGCGGCCAAGAAGGCGGGCCACAGGATTGCCATTGTCCCGGGTCCGGCGGTGATCCACTCGGGCGCGGACGGCTACCTGAAGGACGTGATCGGGATGGGCTACGTGGACGTGGTGCTCACCGGCAACGCCTTTGCCGCCCACGATATCGAGAAGGCCTTTCTGAACACCTCTCTGGGGATTCACCAGGAGAGCGGCAAGGCGGTGGACGGCGGACACCGCAACCACATCTGGGCCATCAACGAGATCAACCGGGTGGGCGGCGTTCAGAGCGCCGTTGAACAGGGAGTGCTGACCTCGGGCCTGATGTACGAGTGCGTCAAGCGGGGCATACGGACGGTCCTGGCCGGGTCCATTCGGGACGACGGTCCCCTGGTGGACGTGGTCACCGACTGCGTGGTGGCGCAACGGGAATACATCGACGCGCTGGAGGGCGTCGCGGTGGTGCTGATGCTGGCCTCGACGCTGCACAGCATCGCGGTGGGCAATGTCCTGAAGAGCAGCGTCAAGACCGTGTGCGTGGATATCAACGAAGCCACTCCTCTCAAACTGGGCAATCGTGGAAGCAAGCAGGCCATCGGAATTGTGACTGATGTTTCCTTTTTCTTGAATGTTCTGGCGGCTGAGCTCAAACTATGTGGTAGCAGGTCTCTCCAGTTCAAGGCCTGAACCCTTTGAGCGCAGCTCGCGACTCGCGGCTTCGGAAGGCAAGCAGGACCAGGGGGAAATCGATGGAAGACACCATTCGTATCTTCGACACGACCTTGAGGGACGGGGAACAGTCTCCCGGTTGCAGCATGAACCTGGAGGAGAAGCTGAAGCTGGCTCACCAGTTGGAAGCCCTCCGGGTGGATGTGATGGAAGCCGGATTCCCGATCGCTTCCGACGGCGATTTCGAATCGGTGCGCCAGGTCGCCAGGGAAATCCGTTCGGTGACGGTGGCCGGACTGGCCCGGGCCATGGAGAAGGACATCCGCCGCTGCTGGGAGGCTCTGGACATTGCCGCCAAGCCGCGAATCCACACCTTCATCGCCACCTCCGATATCCACCTGAAGTTCAAGCTAAAGCGTTCCCGGGAGCAAGTCCTGGAGGACACGGTCAAGGCGGTCCGGTTGGCCCGGTCTCTCTGTGACGAGGTGGAGTTCTCCGCCGAGGACGCGGGGCGCAGCGACCTGGACTATCTCTGCCAGGTTGTGGAGGCGGCAATCGCGGAAGGGGCGACCATCATCAACATCCCCGATACGGTGGGATATTGCGTGCCGGAAGAGTTCGGACGGATTTTCGATGTCCTGAGGGAAAAGGTGCCCAATATCGAGCGGGCGCGCTTGAGCTGCCATTGCCACAACGACCTGGGGTTGGCGGTGGCCAATTCCCTGGCCGCCATACGGGCCGGCGCCCGGCAGGTGGAGTGCACCATCAACGGAATCGGCGAGAGGGCCGGCAACGCCTCCCTGGAAGAGATCGTGATGGCCCTGCGGGTACGCCGCGAGCACCTCGGTTTCACCACCGGAATTCAGGCGGAGGAGATCTACAAGACCAGCCACCTGCTCTCCAACCTGACGGGAATGATGGTTCAGGCCAACAAGGCGGTGGTGGGCAAGAACGCCTTCGCCCACGAAGCGGGGATCCATCAGGACGGAGTGCTCAAGCAGGCGTTGACTTACGAGATCATGACACCGCAGTCGGTGGGGGTTCCCACCAGCAACCTGGTGCTGGGCAAGCATTCGGGCCGCCATGCGCTTTCCAAGCGCTACATGGATCTGGGCTACACCCTGGACAAGAAGGAACTGGACCGAGCCTACATGCTCTTCACCAAGCTGGCCGACAAGAAGAAGAACATCTATGACGAGGACTTGCTGGCCATCGTACACGACGGCATACGAATGATCCCCGAGCGCTACCACTTGAAGTATGTCCATGCTACGGGTGGAAACCAGGTGCTGGCTTCGGCAACGGTCAGGCTGAGCAAGGACGACGAGTTCTTCGTGGACACGGCTTCGGGCTGCGGTCCCGTCGAGGCCACCTACAGGGCCATCGATCGAATCACCGGCGTGCCCGGCAGGCTGTCGGATTATTCGGTGCGTTCCGTCAGCAGCGGCAAGGACGCCGTGGGCGAAGTCTTCGTTCACGTTCACTTTGAAGGCCAGCACTTCACCGGCAAGGCAGCCAGTTCCGACCTGGTGGACGCCAGCGCCCGCGCCTATCTCAACGCCGTCAACAAGTCCATCCATGCCAGGGAGTCGGCGGCGGCCCGGACGCAGTCCAAGCAAAAGCAGCCGGTGCCCCAGGCGTAAGAACCCTCAAGAGAAAAGCGGCAAGGACAATCCATGGGATCCAAGGGTGAGAAGCGGGTCGCGGTAATTCCGGGCGACGGAATCGGGAAGGAGGTCATGGCCCAGGCCTTGCTGGTGATCGAGAGGATCGCAGCTCGGCACGGCCACTGCATTCGCACGGAAGAAGCCCTGGCCGGAGGCAGCGCCCTGGATGCGACCGGCGTCCCCCTGCCGGAATCCACCCTGGATCTGTGCAAGCGCAGCCATGCCGTCCTGCTGGGAGCGGTGGGCGGCCCCCAATGGGATGACAACCCTCCCGAACTCAAGCCGGAAAAGGGAATTCTGGGGCTGCGCGCCGGACTGGGGCTCTTTGCCAACCTCAGGCCGGCCCATGTCTATCCCACGCTGGCCGGCGCCTCCAGCCTGAAACCCGAGATTGTCAAGGGAGTCGATCTGTTGATCGTGCGAGAGTTGACCGGCGGCATCTATTTCGGTCAGCCCCGCGGCATCTCGAAGAGCAACGGGCAGGAAGTTGGAATCAATACCCTGATCTATCGAACGTCCGAGATCGAGCGGATCGCCAGGGTCGCCTTCGAGGCTGCCGGAAAGCGGCGAGGCCGGGTGACTTCGGTCGACAAGGCCAATGTCCTGGAATCGTCGCAGTTGTGGCGCCGGGTGGTTGCGGAGGTGGGCAAGAGTTTCCCCGACATTTCACTCAACCACATGCTGGTCGACAACTGCGCCATGCAGTTGATTGCCGACCCCGGACAGTTCGACGTCATCGTCACCACCAATATGTTCGGGGAC
>JAJECY010000148.1 GCA_022821775.1 Acidobacteriota bacterium | reverse complement strand
CCATGAATGCCGGAGCCCTGGCTCTGGGTCGGGAGGGCCTGCGGCCCTGCACCCCGAGCGGGGTCATGGAGATCCTTCGCCGGGAAGAAGTCCCCCTGCGGGGTGCTCGCGCCGTGGTGATCGGGCGCAGCAACCTGGTGGGCAAACCGTTGGGCCTGCTGCTGTTGCAACAGCACGCCACGGTCACCTACTGCCACTCCAGAACCCGGGACCTGGCATCCGTCGCCCGATCCGCCGACATTCTGGTGGCTGCCGTGGGAAGGCCGGCCATGGTGACGGCCGATTTCGTCAAGCGCGGGGCCGTGGTCATCGATGTCGGAATCAACCGGGTCGAGGGGGCCGCACTGGATAGCCTGCTTGCGGGAGACCCGTCGCTGAAGCCTCGATATGAACGCAACCGCAGCAAAGGAATCCACTCGCTCCTGGTGGGAGATGTCCAGTGGTCAGGCGTCTCCGGAGTGGCTGCCGCCGCCACACCCGTCCCCGGCGGGGTCGGTCCACTGACCATCGCACTCCTGATGAAGAACACGGTGCAGGCCGCTCGTGTTCTGTCTCGGAAATAGTAACTTCAACGGCCCTGAGCTATGCTTAGAGTAGGCTTGACAGGGGGCATTGCCACTGGGAAGTCAACGGTCTGCGACCGGCTCGCCGAGCACGGATTCAGGGTGATTGACGCGGATCGTGTCGCCCACCGCCTGATTCGGAAGGGGCAACCCTGTTTCGACCCGGTGGTGGCCGCCTTCGGGCCCCGGATCCTGGGTTCGGACGGAGAGATTGACCGAAACATTCTGGGCCGGGCAGTGTTCAACGACCCTGCCCGACTGCAAGAGTTGAATGCCCTGGTGCATCCGGAAGTCATGCGGAGCATTCTGGGGCAACTCGACCGGCTGGAACAATCCCATCCGCTGTCTAAGGCGGTGGTGGACGCCTCGCTCATGATCGAGTCCGGCTTCCACAAACGGTTCAAGCACCTGGTCGTGGTCAGTTGCGGCGCCGGCCAGCAGGTGGAGCGCCTGATGAAGAGGAATCGGCTCTCCCGAGCCCAGGCCCTGCAGCGCATCGGGCTGCAATGGCCCCTGCGGGACAAGCTGCCACTGGCTACGGTCGTGATCGACAATTCGGGAACCCTCGAGCAGACCCGGCGCCAGGTGGACCGGCTGCTGGAGAGGCTGGAGGCGGAGACGGCCAATTGCTGAAACGATTCGCCATACGATCGGGCTGGATTTGCGGGCTCCTGCTCTGCCTGGCCCTGGCTCAGCCGCACCCCTTGGCCCAGGGCAGCCGCCGCGTGGTCAGTCTCGAGGCCTTCCCCTCGGTGGACGGCGTGCGAGTCGGAGACCCCTTTCAAGTTGCCATTGTTCTGGCCATTCAGCCGGGCTATCACATCAACGCCCATGTCCCTTCCCTGGAATACCTGATTCCCACCCGGTTGACTTTCGAAGCTTCCGAAGCCGTCCGAATGGCCGAACCCCAGTACCCCCAGCCTATCAGTCAGACGTTTGAATTCGCCCCCGGGCAACCCCTGGACGTTTACGAGGGCCGCGTCGTCATTGCCGCCGCGGGAGATGTCGTCCGAATCGAGAATGCCGGGTCGATTCCGGTGCGCGGCAAGGTGACGGTCCAGGCCTGCAGCCACAACCAGTGCCTGGCTCCGGTCAACCTTCCCTTCGCCATTTCTCTCAACGTCCACGAAGCCGGTGTCGCTCCCAACCCGATCCACCAGGAATTGTTTCAAGCGCCCGGACCCGACTCGAAGGCGTCGGGCTCGGAGTCGGCTTCGCAAGGGACCCTTCAGGAATTCGCCGGCGCCCGGCGGGAGGATACGCTGTCCGAAACCATCGCCCGCCAGGGCCTGCTGGTGACCCTGGGGCTGGTGTTTCTGGCGGGACTGGCCCTCAACACCACGCCCTGCGTCTACCCCATCATTCCCATCACCATCGGTTTTTTCAGCAACCAGACCGAGGGACGGCTGAGCCGCACCTTTCTGATGGCCGCCACCTATGTCCTGGGCATGGCGATCACCTACTCCCTGTTGGGCGTGGCGGCCTCCCTGACACAGGGAATCTTCGGGGCGGCGCTCCAACACCCCCTGGTGCTGCTGGGCCTAGCGGCTCTCATGGTGGCGATGGCGCTCTCCATGTTCGGACTCTATGAGTTCCGCCTCCCGGTCGGCTTCAATCGACTCGTCCCCCAAAGTTCCCAGGGAAACCTGGGAGCGCTGATGATGGGGCTCACCATGGGCATTGTGGCGGCGCCCTGCATCGGCCCGTTCGTGATCGGATTGCTGGTCCACGTCAGCAACAGGGGAGAACCGGCCTATGGATTTTTCATGTTCTTCGTTCTGGCTCTGGGACTGGGACTCCCCTACCTGGTTCTGGGGACCTTCTCGGGAGCCCTGAAGAAGCTTCCCCGCTCCGGACAATGGATGGAGACCGTGCGGCGCTTCTTCGGCCTGATTCTGCTGGGAATGGCTCTCTACTTTCTCAACCCGCTGATGGGCCACTACGCCGCCTGGGCGCTGGTGGCGTTCCTGGCCGCTTCGGCAGCCTACTTGATTCTGGTGGAGGCCCGGCGCGCGGTCTCCCGGGTCTTTGCCGGGCTGCTGCTCTGCCTGGGAGCGGGGCTGGGGCTGGCGGCCGTGCTGCTGATTCCGGGTGAACCCAGGGAGGGCATTGTCTGGGCAACCTATTCGGAAGAGGCGTTGGCGCAGGCCCGCCAACAGGGCAAGCCGGTGATGATCGACGCCTACGCCGACTGGTGCCTGCCCTGCAAGGAGCTGGACACCTTTACCTTCACCGATCCCGCGGTCAGAAGCGCCGCCGAGGGACTGGTCAGGCTCAAGCTCGACCTGACCCTGATCGAATCGGGCTCGGAGGCCGAGCGCGCCCGGCGGCGTTTCGGCATCCTCGGAGTACCGACGATCCTCTTCCTGGACTCCGCGGGCCGGGAACGCGCCGATCTGCGCCTGGAAGGCTATGAACCGCCGGACCGTTTTCTGACCCGGATCCGACAGGTCGGAAACTCCTCCAACTCCGGCCCGGGCAGCCTTTCCTTCCTCCGAGGCGAACCGGAACCGAGGATGCCTCCCGAGGAATCTTGTGCGCCCAAGCGGGCCGCGACTACAATGAGGACTCGGATTGGACAGGGGACCTGTCAGGAGACCTGATGAACCAGTTGATGACCAGCACTCGAAGGAACCGTTTTCTTGCAGCCGCGCTCTGTCTTCTACACGGATTCTCCTGGTCCTGCGTTTTCCCCACCACGACCGGCCCCGGGGGGCCGGGGTCTCACCAGGTCTCCAGCTTGCCCGAATTCTCACTGACGACGCTGACCGGAGAATCGGTAAGCTCGCAAGACTATGACCAGAAGATCCTGGTGGTGAACTTTTGGGCCACCTGGTGCACGCCCTGCGTGTACGAGATTCCGCACCTGAATGACCTCTACAGGGATTTCCGTTCCAAGGGGGTGGAAATCCTGGGCATCTCCCTGGACCAGGGCGACCCTGAAGAGGTCCGGCGGTTCATCCGGCGGCACCGCATGAGGTACCCGGTGGTGGTGGGAGCCCGCTCGATAGGAGACGATTTCGGAGGTGTCCGGGCCATTCCGACCACCTTCATCGTGGATCAGCAGGGAGAGATCGTCAAAAGGTACGACGGTTTTCGACCTTCCTATATGAAGGATACCCGACGGACCATCGAGGAACTCCTGGGGTAGCAGAGGCGGTTCCACTTTGCACCATGAAGCTGACCCTTCGTTTGTCGACGCTGGTGCTCCTGTTGGCCCTGGCCTCCGTCCTGACCTGGCTGCTGGGGCGCCCGTCTCGCGAGGACCTGCGGCCTGCTTCCTATACAGGTCAATCCGCGGCCGTGGTGGCGTCGCCGCTTCCGGACGGCCCCCTCAGCCAGGACGAGTCGGAAAATATCGAGATCTACCGGCGGGTGAGTCCCGGCGTGGTCAACATCACCACCACCACCCTCGGTTTTGACTTCTTCTTCAGCGCCGTCCCCCAGCAAGGCTCCGGTTCCGGATCCATCATCGACGCCCAGGGCCACATCCTGACCAACTTCCACGTGATCGAAGAGGCTCGACTCCTGGAAGTGACGCTGCTGACGGAAGAGCGAAAGTTCGAAGCCAAGGTGATTGGCGTCGATCCGCCCAACGACCTGGCCATCATCAAGATCGATCCCGCCGGCGCGCCGCTAACCGTAGTCCCGTTGGGGACATCCGGCGATCTGAGGGTGGGCCAGAAGGCGCTGGCCATCGGAAATCCCTTCGGCCTGCAGGGGACCCTGACCGTAGGGGTGATCAGCTCTCTGCAACGGTCGATTCAGGACCAGGGCGGCCGTCTGATCGACGACGTCATCCAGACCGACGCCGCCATCAACCCGGGAAATTCCGGAGGCCCCCTGCTCAACGCCCGGGGCGAGTTGATCGGCATCAATACCCAGATCTTCTCCACCAGCGGCGGCAGTATCGGCATCGGATTCGCCGTGCCTGTCGACACCGCCAGGCGCATCGTTCCCGACCTGATCTCGACGGGGCGGGTGCGGCGCCCCTTTGCGCGCCTGGAGGGCTATCGCGTCACCCCGCGGTTGGCCCGGGTCCTGGATCTGCCGGTAACACAGGGAGTCCTGGTGGCCCGCACCGCCAAGGGAGACTCCTTTTCCGAAGCGGGAGTCCGTGGCGGGAGACGGACCTATCGAGTCGGCAACAGAAGGCTCCTACTGGGAGGGGATATTATTGTGGAAGCCGACGGTCAAACGGTCGACTCCATCGCGCGCCTGAGACGGATCGTCGGCAAGAGACGTCCCGGAGAGGCGATCGATCTCAGGATCTACCGCGACGGTCGCCCCATGACCATCGCCGTGCCTCTGCTGGAACGGCCTGGCTACCTGTAAGGCCGGGTGCCCGCCTGCTGTACCGGCAACCCCGGCGCCAGGCGTGGAAGGCGAGGGACCCTCGACGGAGTGAGAACATGGTGCAATTGGGTAAAAACCGACTCTTGAAAACGCCCCTCATTCTGGCGGGCGCCGCGGTCGGTCTGGGCATTCTGATCTATTTCTTCGCCAACTTTCGGGAAGAGCGTGCCGTACAAAAGTGTTTCGAGGCTCTGCATAGGGGAGACCTGGAGGCGGCCTATCAGATCTGGGGTCCCACCGAGGAGTACACCTTCAAGGACTTTCTGCAGGACTGGGGAGAAGACGGATACTACGGGCGGGTTCGCTCCTTCCGGATTGTCGAATCCGAGTCGCAGGGCAGCGGCGTGATCGTGAGAGTGCAAATCAGGACAGACGCGGGCCAACTCAGAATACCCATCGCCTTTTGGGTCGAGCGCCAGGACCGCAGCATCGGCTTTGCGCCCGCGGATTTCTAGCGATGGAATATTCATTCTGTCCCCGGTGCGGCGGGCCCCTGGCCTCCAGAAAACTGAAAGCCAACGAGCCGGAACGCCTGGTCTGCACCGTATGCGGCTTCGTTTTTTTCCTGGATCCGAAGGTCGCCGCCGGCACCCTCTTCACCATCGATGGCAAGATCCCGCTGCTGCAGCGATCCATCGAGCCCAGCTACGGGAAATGGGTGTTTCCGGGCGGGTTCGTGGACCGGGGCGAAGCCGTCCGGGATGCGGCCGTCCGCGAAACCTGGGAAGAAGCGCGCCTGGAGGTGCGCCTGGTCAGCCTGCTCAACGTCTATTCGTATACGGGGAGTCCGGTCATTCTGGTGGTCTACGCCGCCGAGGTCATCGGCGGAGAGCTTGAAGCCGGAGACGAATGCCTGGACGTGAAGCTCTTTGCCCCCGAGGAGATTCCCTGGCAGGAACTCGCCTTCCCCAGCACCCGGGAAGCCGTGCGTGAGTACGTCGAGAGGTTTCTTACGTAGGATTAGCAACCATGGCCGGCTTCGATCATGAGATTCACGTGGGGTCTTTGGCGGAGGTGCGGGCCAGGAGTCCGTTCGTCGTCTCGGACGGCCCCATCCCGATCGTTCTGTTCCACCACGGCGGAAAGATCTTCGCGGTCGACAACCGCTGCCCGCACATGGGATTCCCCCTTCATCGCGGCACGGTCGAGGATGGGATTCTCACTTGCCACTGGCATCACGCCCGCTTCGACCTGGCCAGCGGCTGCACCTTCAACCTGTTCGCCGACGACGTGGATGCCTATCCGGTCAACGTCAGGGGGGGCGAGGTCTACCTGAGCACGGTCAGGCCGCAGCGTGAGCCGGTCGCCCGCTGGTCGCGCCGGCTCCGGGAGGGGATGGAGCAGAACCTCAGCCTCATCATCGGCAAATCGGTCATCGGGCTCCTGCACAGCGGCGTCGCACCGGATGAGATCGCGAAGCTCGGGGCGCTCTACGGCGTGCGGCACCGGCAGGATTGGGCCTCGGGTCTGACCATCCTCAGCGCAATGGCCAACCTCTGCGATCACCTGCAGGGGGATGACCGGATCGCACCCTTGTTTCACGGGCTTGTTCACGTCGCCCGGGACTGTGCCGGAATGACGCCCAAGTTCGAGATCAGCCCCCTGGACAACGAGGAGATCCCCCATGAACACCTCAAGCGCTGGCTGCGCTACTTTGTCGAGGTCCGCAGTACGGAGGGGGCGGAACGGTGCGTGCTGACCGCCGTGCAGAAGGGCATGTCCGGCGCCGACCTCGCCGACATGATGGTGACCGCCGCGACCGACCATTTCTACCTGGACGGCGGCCACGTGGTCGACTTCATCAACAAGGCGTTTGAGCTGCTCGACCGTATCGGATGGGATCATGCGGACCGGATTCTGCCATCTCTGGTCGACCGGCTGTGCATCGCAGTCCGCAGCGAGGAGCGGAATGCCTGGCGCCATCCCATCGACCTTCTTCCGGTGTTGCGCGGCACATTCGCAGAGCTTCCCGGCATGCTGGCTGAAGGCGCGGGAAAAACCTGGACCCGCGGGCCGGGTTTCGCCGATCGGCTCCTGGCGGACGATCCGTTCGCCTGCCTGGACGCGCTCAAGGGCGCCTTGCGCGAAGGAGCCAAGCCGGTGCAGCTCGCGCAGGCGGTTGCCTACGCTGCCGCGCTCCGGATCGTGCGCTTCCACGTCCAGAACGAGTTCGCCGACTGGGTCGCAGCGCTCCACACCTTCACTTACGCCAATGCGTTGCATCAACTGCTCAAGCGGACCGAATCGGCCGACCTGCTCCGCGGCGTCTTTCACGGCGCCATGCGGTGCTACCTCGATCGATTTTTCAATGTCCCCCCTGCCCGAATGCCATCGGGCAACGGCGAAGCCAGCAACCGCCCGCAGGCCGCGCTGCAGGAGCTGCTCGACCTGATGAACATACAGCAGCAGACCGACGCTGCCGGGCAAAGGGTCTACAGCTATCTGCGCGGTCGGGGCGACAGCACTGCGCTCTTCCGCACGTTGACCGAGAGTCTGCTCCGCGAGGACGCCGAGTTCCACAGCTTCCAGGTGCTGGAAGCCGCGATCCGTCAGCACGACGAGCTGGAGGACGAGAAAGAAAAGCGGCTGGTCATGGTCGCGGCCGCCCGATACCTTGCCGCCCATGCACCCACCCAGCGGGCGCTCAACCAGACCCTGCGAATCGCCGTGCGGCTTCACCGGGGCGATCCCGTGTACGAGGCGGAAACGGAATAGCCGGCACCGACCGGGGCGGCGCGAAGAACGCCGAGGCCTTGCGAACCCTGTTGATGAAAACTCAGGCTGGCCGCGCCCCCCAAGATGGGCGGATCATCCGACGGTGAAACAGTGTGTATCGAATAAGTGGAGAGGGGAGAGGGGAGGGTCTCGGGAGTAGGCAGGTGCCTGATGAGGTAGTTGAACCTTGTTTGAATGACTGCGCCGAGCTCGACACGAGCTCAACCTGTCGATCCAATAACTCTTCACTCTCCACTAGCCACTCTTCACTGTTGTTTCAGGTCAGGTGGCCGTTAAGGTAGAACCACGACCTTTCGAATCACCAGCGGCCGAGTGGGGCGGCTCATCTCGCCACTGCTGCTGCGAGCCGTGGGAACGCTTGCCAGAGCATCCACCACCTGCTGGCCTTCCACCACGTTGCCGAAGATCACGTAGTTGGGCTGCAGCCGCGAGTTGCCGTGCATGATGAAGAACTGGCTGCCGTTGGTATCGGGTCCGGCGTTGGCCATGGCCACGATGCCGCGGCGATAGCCCCGCCGGTAAAGGGTGGAACTGCGATCGATGTCATCGTCGAAGGTGCCTCCCCAGGCGCTTTCGCCACCGGTCCCATCCCCCCGGGGATCTCCCCCCTGGATCATGAAGCCTTCCACCACGCGGTGAAAGGTGAGCCCGTCATAGTAGCCATTCTCGGCCAGCAGGCGAAAGTTCTCCACTGCCGTGGGAGAATCGTCTTCGTAGAATTCGATGGTGATGTTCCCCATTTCGGTTTCGATCCGGGCCTGCTTTCCACCCGAGCTCTTGGTCCCCTTGGGCACCTTCGGGTTGCTCGGACCGGAGGCGGAACAGCCCATCAGGGCCACCGCCACAAACCAGACGGCCATCAGCTGCCAATAAAATCCGACTCCCAAATCCACCCCAATCGTTCTCAGGTGCATCAACATGGCGCGAAATTCCTTTCTCCGGGTTCCTGTGGCTCAACGGATGACAATAGAGTCCCTGATCCTGTCGACTTCCTGTCAGGGCTCCGTGATTGTACCCCCTTTTCGTTTGTGTTCCACGGCGGCATGGTGTTAAGCTTCAGTTTGTGAGATTATTCACAACATAGCGTAAGGGATGATGGTTTCCGTTGCCCGCCTTGAATTCCACTTACACTCGAACTGTCGAAGTCCTCGATCCATGCCGCCGCCTTCACAGCGGTGGCTGCATTTCTCTGCCCGGCACCGGACAACAGGGGAAACCGGACGGTTGATGGCGCCACCACCTCATGAGTCGATTCCGGAAGGCTGCCCTGGACCGGTGGAGAGCGCTCGAAGGCTCCGGAGGCCGGGCCGGACTTTCCGGTGGCCCCGCCCATAGGTCGCATGCTTCACAGGAACAGCAAAGGTCTGGATCTTCCAATCGCCGGTGAACCCGAGCACCGGATCGAGACGGCCTCACCGGCACGCCAAGTGGCCTTGCTGGCCGCCGACTATCCGGGCATGAGCCCCACCATGCACGTGCGGGTTGGAGACGAGGTCAGTCGAGGCCAACTCCTGTTCGAGGACAAGAAGACCGCCGGAGTTCGATTCACCTCACCGGGCTCGGGCCGAGTGACGGCCATTCACCGGGGCGAGCGCCGCGCCCTGCAGTCGCTGGTCATTCAACTGGATGCCTCCGAGTCGAGCGGCCGCGCCGACAGCGTCAGCTTCAGCGCCTATTCCGGGCGACACCCCGGTTCCCTCACCAGGACCGAAGTCCAGGAACTGCTGATCGAATCCGGCCTCTGGACGGCTCTGCGGGCCCGGCCCTTCGGGAAGGTGGCCGACCCGGCCGAAACGCCGCGCTCGATCTTCGTCACCGCCATGGACAGCAACCCTCTGGCGCCCCCTGTCCGCCTGGCGCTGGAAGGACAGGAGGATGCCTTCGAACGGGGATTGCAGGCGGTGGCCAGGCTCACCCAGGGGCCGGTCTTCGTTTGCGAGCGCCCCCAGAGCGGGTTCCCCGTTCCTTCCGACTCCCGGTTCCGCCGGGAAGAGTTCAGAGGACCTCACCCCTCGGGCACTGTCGGATTCCACATCCATACCCTCGACCCGGTGGACAGGAATCGGCTGGTCTGGCATTTGAACTCCCAGGACGTGGTGGAGATCGGAAGACTCTTCGGTGACGGCCAGTTGCACCCGGAGCGGATCGTCTCCCTGGCCGGGCCGTCGGCCAGGCGGCCCCGCCTCCTCAGGACCCGATTGGGCGCCTCCACCGGGGACATCACCCAGGGAGAGCTGATCGACGGCGAATCCCGCATTATCTCGGGGTCGGTCCTGTCCGGCCGCACCGCCTCGGGCGACGTCTTCGGCTTCCTGGGACGCTACCATCAACAGGTTTCCGTTCTCCCGGAAAACCGCTCCCGGGAGTTCCTGGGATGGCTTTCACCGGGGGTCAGCCGCTTTTCCACCATCAACACCTATCTGTCCAAGCTGATACCCGGCAGGAAATTCCGCTTCACCACCTCGACCAACGGCTCCTCCCGGGCCATGGTCCCCATCGGGATGTACGAGCGCGTCTTCCCCTTCGACATCCTGCCCACTTTCGTTCTGAGGGCCCTGTTGGCCGGCGATACCGAGAAGGCCGTAGAACTGGGATGCCTGGAGCTGGACGAAGAGGACCTGGCCTTGTGTTCGTTCGTCTGCCCCGGCAAGGTCGAGTACGGCCCCCTGTTGCGACAGGTTCTGACCACTATCGAGAAGGAAGGCTGATGAAGATCCTGCGCACCATTCTGGATTCACAGGCCAGGCATTTCCACAAGGGCGGCAAGCTGGAAGCCGCCTATCCCTTCTACGAAGCCCTCGACACCTTTCTGTTCACGCCGGGAGAGGTCACCAAGGGCAGTTCCCACGTCCGCGACGGACTCGACCTGAAGCGCATGATGGTGACCGTGGTCATCTCTCTCGTTCCCGCGGTGTTCATGGCCATGTACAACACCGGCTTGCAGGCGCATCGGGCCATCTCCCAGGGAGCGCTTCCCCTGGAAACCTGGCAGACGGCGGTGATGATCCACTTGGGACTGGGCGCGTTCGACCCGGGGGACCTCTTGGCCTGCATGCTGCACGGCGCGCTCTACTACCTTCCCGTGCTGCTGGTCACCTTCCTGATCGGGGGCCATTGCGAAGCTCTTTTCGCCGTCGTGCGCAAGCACGAAATCAACGAGGGATTCCTGGTGACGGGAATGCTCTTCCCCTTGACCCTGCCGCCAACCATTCCCTTGTGGCAGGTGGCCCTGGGCATTGCCTTCGGGATCATCGTCGGCAAGGAGATCTTCGGGGGGACGGGAATGAACATCCTGAACCCGGCGCTGACGGCCAGGGCCTTCCTGTTCTTTGCCTATCCCGCCGAGATCTCGGGCAACAAGGTCTGGGTGGCGGCCCAAACCAGCGCCGACGGCGTCAGCGGGGCGACCTGGCTGGCGGAGGCGGCTACCCTGGGGCATCAAGTGCTTCTGGAAGGACTGAGCTGGTGGGACGCCTTCCTGGGATTCATCCCCGGCTCCATGGGCGAAACTTCGACCCTGGGGTGCCTCGTCGGAGCCTTGATTCTGATCGTGACAAAGGTGGGCTCCTGGCGCATCATGCTGAGTGTGGTGCTCGGCTCCCTGGCGGCCTCGACCCTGCTCAACGCCATCACCTCCGAAACCAATCCCCTGCTGGCGGTTCCCTTCGGATGGCATGTGGTCTTGGGGGGGTGGGCGTTCGGCGCGGTCTACATGGCCACCGACCCGGTCTCGGCCTCCCACTCCAACTCGGGCAAATACGTATACGGCCTGTGCATCGGTGTCCTGGCGATCCTGATCCGGGTGGTCAACCCGGCCTACCCCGAGGGAATGATGCTGGCCATTCTATTCGTCAACCTGTTTGCCGGCCTGATCGATTACTTCGTGGTTCAGGCCAACCTCAAGCGCAGGAGGGCCCGCTATGCAGCATAGCGTCGGCTACACCATTCTCTTCGCCGGACTGATCTGCGTCGTCTGCGCCGTGCTGGTCTCTTCCTCCGCGGTGTCGCTCAAGGAGATGCAGCAGGTCAACGCCGCCCTGGACAAGCGCAAGAACGTGCTGCTTTCGGCAGGCCTGGCTCAACCCACCGACGAACTGGACGCCGCCCGGGTTCAGGAACTGTTTCGGGTGGTGAAACCGATGGTCATCGACCTGCAGTCCGGAGAGGCGGTCCCGGACATCGACCCCTCCGCCTATGATCAGAGGAAAGCCCGCAACGATCCCGATTCGAGCCGTCCGGCCCCACCCAACGACTCCAGCATCAGCCGTCTGCCCAATCACGCCGTGGTCTACCAGGTCTTGGACGAGTCCGGGGAAATGGAGATGGTGGTGCTGCCCATCGAGGGATACGGGCTCTGGTCCACCCTCTACGGCTTCCTGTCCCTGGACGCCGATACCAGGACGGTGCGGGGGCTCACCTACTACCAACACGGAGAGACCCCCGGGTTGGGGGGCGAGGTCGACAATCCCCGCTGGAAGGCCCGCTGGCCCGGCCGGATCGCCTTCGACAGCGCCGGTCAAACGGTGATCGAGGTGATCAAGGGGCAGGCCGGTCCTCCCGAAGAGGATCCTCATCGGGTTGACGGACTGGCAGGCGCCACCATTACCAGCCGGGGTGTCACCAACATGCTGCAGTTCTGGCTGGGAGAAAACGGATTCGGACCCTATTTGAAGAGACTACGCGACACGCGCAAGTCATCCTGAGGAAGCAAAATGGCAGGTCCCGGGCGCAAGGCGCTACTCGATCCACTCTTTGAAAACAACCCCATTGCACTGCAGGTGCTGGGGATCTGTTCGGCCCTGGCCGTGACCACCAAGATGGAGACCTCGGTGGTGATGTGCGGGGCGGTGATCTTCGTTCTGACCTTTTCCAACTTTTTCGTCAGCCTGCTTCGCAACAATATCCCCAGCTCCATCCGCATCATCGTGCAGTTGACCATCATTTCGTCCCTGGTGATCATCGCAGATCAGTTCCTGAAGGCCTACCTCTACGACATCAGCAAGCAGTTGTCGGTGTTCGTGGGATTGATCATCACCAATTGCATCATCATGGGCAGAGCCGAAGCCTTTGCCATGCAGAATCGGCCCAGCCTGAGCATCATGGATGGCTTGGGCAACGGCTTCGGCTACAGCCTGATTCTGCTGGCCACCGGCTTTTTCCGGGAACTGCTGGGTTCCGGAAAACTTTTTGGCCACACCGTGTTCCCTCTGGCGACGGAGGGTGGGTGGTACTCGCCCAATGGATTGATGACGTTGTCTGCCGGCGCGTTTTTCATCATCGGCGGCTTCATCTGGGCGCTTCGTGTCTGGAAGCGTGACCAGGTGGAAGAGGAGGGCTGAACGGCATGCTGGAACATTATCTCGGTCTGGCGGTCAAAACGATTTTTGTCGAGAACATGGCCCTGGCCTTCTTTCTGGGCATGTGCTCTTTCCTCGCGGTATCCAAGAAGATCAACACCGCTTTCGGCCTGGGCCTGGCGGTCATCTTCGTGCTCACGGTGACGGTGCCCATCAACAACCTGCTGTTCAACTACGCCCTCAAGGAGGGGTCTCTCTCCTGGCTCCATCCCGATCTGGCCGGCTACGACCTCTCCTTTCTGGGATTCCTCTGCTACATCGGAACCATAGCCGCCATGGTCCAGATCGTGGAGATGACCCTGGACCGCTTCGTACCCACCCTCTACGCGGCGTTGGGTGTGTTTCTGCCCCTGATCGCCGTCAACTGCGCCATTCTGGGGGCCTCGCTCTTCATGGTGGAGCGGGACTACAACTTCGGCGAGAGCGTGGTGTTCGGCCTGGGTTCCGGGATCGGGTGGTTCCTGGCGGTGGTGGCGCTGGCATCCATCCGGGAAAGAATGCGCTACAGCAACGTTCCCCCGGCGCTGCGGGGGTTGGGCATGACCTTTATCCTGACCGGACTGATGGCCATCGGATTCATGGCCTTTGGAGGCATTCAGCTCTAATCGGGTAGCCGGACCGGCAGGCCGGCATCCGCTAAGTCATTCTTGGAGGAGCGGTTCGTCATGACTGTGATTCTGGGCGTGATCATGTTCACCCTGGTGATCCTTTCGCTGGTGGTGGTGTTGATGATCGCCAAGAGCAAACTGGTGGCAGGCGGCCAAGTCGACATCGTGATCAACGACGATGCCGACAACACCATCAAGGTGCCCGCGGGAGGGACCCTGCTGAGCGCCCTGGCGGCCCAAAAGATCTTCATTCCTTCAGCCTGCGGGGGCAAGGGCAGCTGCGGCGTCTGCAAGGTGGACGTCTTCGAGGGCGGCGGCGCCATGCTGCCCACCGAGCCCCCCCATATCACCCGCAGGGAGGCTCGGGAAGGGTGCCGGCTCTCCTGCCAGGTCAAGGTCAAGCAGGACCTGAGGATCGGTGTCCCGCCCGAGGTCTTCAGCGTTCGCCAGTGGCGCTGCAAGGTGCGATCGAACCACAACGTGGCCACCTTCATCAAGGAGCTGGTCCTGGAGCTGCCCGCCGGGGAAGAGGTGCCGTTCCGGGCCGGAGGCTACATCCAGATCACCTGCCCTCCCCACACCGTCGGGTACAAGGACTTCGATATCGAGGAGGAGTTCCGCCAGGACTGGGACCGGTTCAACCTCTGGGAGATTCAGTCCACGGTGGAGGAGCCGGTGGACAGAGCCTACTCCATGGCCAACTACCCGGAGGAAAAGGGGATCATCATGCTCAACATCCGGGTGGCCACCCCGCCCCCCCGCAGCCCCAAGGGCACGCCCCCGGGAAAGATGTCCTCCTACACCTTCGGCCTCAAGCCGGGGGACGATGTCATCATTTCGGGCCCCTTCGGGGAGTTCTTCGCCAAGGACACCCAGGCGGAAATGGTCTTCATCGGTGGCGGCGCCGGAATGGCTCCCATGCGCTCCCATATCTTCGACCAGTTTCGCCGCTTGAACACGAAACGGAAGGTCAGCTTCTGGTACGGGGCTCGCAGCCTGCGCGAGGCTTTCTACAACGATGACTTCAACCAGATCCAGGCTGAAAACTCCAACTTCGAATGGCACCTGGCCTTATCGGAACCCTTGCCCGAGGACCAGTGGGCCGGGTACACCGGATTCATCCACCAGGTCCTCTATGACAACTACCTCAAGGACCACCCCGCCCCGGAAGACATCGAGTACTATATCTGCGGTCCGCCCCCGATGATGAACGCCTGCTTCAAGATGCTGGATGACCTGGGCGTAGAGCCGGAAAACATCGCCTTCGACGACTTCGGCGGCTAGGCCGGAGTTCCCACGACCGGTTACACTCTTCTGACGCGTACAGCGAGTATGGTTCGTGTTCGGCGTCACTTTGGAGAGGTAGTGCGTTCCGCAGGGGTGCACCTGAATCTCCGCATACGCGGCTGGGGTTGTGCAGGGTTCATAGCTGTTATTTGCGGAGGCGTTGCGTTCCGCGACGGGTGCTTTTAAATCGCCGCCTTCGCGGCTGCCTTGGGAAATTGATCCGACGTCCATGGGCTCACGCCCACGGCTAAGTGCTGGCGCGGCTTCGCCGCTCTATAAGGATGGCCTGTAGGGAACGTTTTCTGAGACGACCCACGGCAACCGCGGCTTCACCGCTCTCCCTGAAATCACGACACTGCCCGGGGATAGGATTTTCTGACTGATTTTGCCGTGGGCGTCAGCCCACGGGAACTCGGCGTCCCATTCAGGAGTTGAGCCGCGAACGCGGCGGCAGCAAACACCGGCCAGCAGGAGTCATACGCCGACAAACGCAAGAACGTTACTCACCTGCAAGAACGCAACATGAGCCATCTTCCGTCACAGCCGCGAACGCGGCGACACAACTTAGCCGTGGGCGTCAGCCCATGGAAACTCGGCGTCCCATACAGGAGTTGAGCCGCGAACGCGGCGGCAGCAAACACCGGCCAGCAGGAGTCATACGCAGACTAACGCAAAAACGTTACTCACCTGCAAAAACGCAACATGAGCCGTCTTCCTTCACAGCCGCGAACGCGGCGACAACACTTAGCCGTGGGCGTCAGCCCATGGGAACGGAAACGAGAAATGAAGGGAACCTCCCCTGCAATCCGGACCAAGGTCGCTCCGACATCGAGGTTGGCCGGCCGGCGACCAAGCGGGTCGGGGTCGGCCGCCGGGTTTCTCCTCCTGCTGCTGACAGCCGCAACGGGATGTCAGCCATCCGACTCACCCCGGGAGTATCAATTCCAGGGCAGCAGCATGGGAACCACTTTCGAGGTGAAAGTGGTGGCGTCCCCGTTCCCGGAACAACGGCAGGAGGCGGTAGGGGAGGCCATCCGGGCGCAGCTTCACGACGTCGACGGCAAGATGTCTACCTACCGGGAAGCTTCCGAAATCTCCCGACTGAACCGCTCGCGGGCATCTACCCCCCATCCGCTGTCCCGGGAGACCTTCACCGTGCTGGAGGAAGCCCAGCGAATCAGCCGGGTGACCGGAGGAGCCTTCGACGTTACGGTTGGCCCCCTGGTCAATGCCTGGGGGTTCGGACCTGCGCCTCCCACGACGGCTACTCCGACGGCCGCCGAGATCGAGCGGTTGAAGTTCCGAAGCGGTTGGGCCAAAATTGAACTGGATCCCCGGACTTCCACCATTCGCAAGCGCGAGCCTGCCCTTTACCTGGATCTCTCGGCAATCGCCAAGGGGTATGCCGTGGATCGGCTCTCGGAAGTCCTGGCCGAAATGAACCTCACCAGCCATATGGTGGAACTGGGAGGCGAGGTGAGAACCAGCGGCCGCAATGCCGGCGGAAACCCCTGGCGGATCGCGCTCGAGAAACCGGTATCCGGCGGCAGGGCTTTCCAGCGGATTCTTCCCCTGGAGGACCTGGCCCTGGCCACCTCCGGAGACTACCGGAATTTTCGCCTGGCGGAGGAGGGACGCCTCTCCCACACCATCGATCCCAGGACGGGGCGGCCGGTAAGGCACGAACTGGCCTCCGTCAGCGTGGTGGACGCTTCCTGCATGCGGGCCGACGGCTACGCCACGGCCCTGATGGTTTTGGGAGAAGGCGAAGGCTTTCGCCTGGCGGCAGAGCGGGACCTGGCGGCGCTGTTCCTGGTGCGGACCAGCGAGGGATCTTTCCGGGAGAGGGAGACGCCGGCCTTCCGGCGTCTTTTCCCGGGCAAACGTGCGGAAACAGAACTGCCCTCTGAAAGGGAGAGTGGATCGTGAGTCTTTTCCTTGTCACGCTGGTTGTGGTGGGCGTGGTCATGGTCCTCATGGCGGTGGGTCTCTTCTTCAAGAGACCCTGCCTGCGCGGTTCCTGCGGAGGTCCAGACATTTTCGACTCCAAGGGAGAGTCTCTCACCTGCGCCGCCTGCCCCCGGCGGCGATCTCTCCACTCGGAAGAGGAACCTTCTGCCTAGCCCGCATTTCACACCAGGACGCACCAGTATTTTTAGAGACTGCGTATTTTCAATACGTTATGGGTCCGTTGGGGGGGGTGCAAAAGAGCAGACTGTGCTGGGCATGCCCTGGCTGGTCTTTTTTCCTCCAGCGCGCACATGCTCCCTCGACCGTAGAAACCGCTACGCTCTTCGGTCGCGAGCACGCGCTGGAGAAAAAAATCCTGCGCCATGATCATGCCCCCTGGTGAGAAAT
>JAJECY010000042.1 GCA_022821775.1 Acidobacteriota bacterium | reverse complement strand
TTCCCGTTTCCCCCGGTTGGAGGCGGCACTCCAGGGAGCCAGGCCTTCTGCCGGCGCCCGGGCGATCGGGCCGATGCACCAAGTGGCGCGGTCGCCGGTTTCCGATGGGGTCGCTTTGGTGGGCGATGCCTCCGGATACCTTGACGCCATCACAGGGGAAGGCATCAGCCTGGCTCTGGCGCAGGTACAGGCGCTCTTCGACTCGATTGGGCCCTGGATGCTCTGCAACGACCGCGTGCCCACGGCCAGGGAATTGCAGGGCTACTCGCGGCACATTTCAGGCATGGTTCGCCAGCACCGACTGATCACCCGCCTCGTTCTTTTCCTCAGCCGCAATCCGAGGTTGGCCGAGCGGGCGATCAAGGGTCTCGGCCGGCAGCCGCAGTTGTTCCGCTGGCTGCTGTCGGCCAATATGGGTGCAGTGCCAGTGGCGTCTTTCCCCAGGCTGGAGGTGATGCGGCTGGCGACGGCGTTGGTCCGTGGCTGACGCCGAACAATTCCGACAAGTTATTGAAAATAAAAAGGGATACTCAGTTTTCGGGATCTTGTCGGCCGGCAATCCAGGTCAAAAGTCACAGTCGCCATCGTCGCCAAGCCACCAGCCCAACCCGAACGCGGCTAACAGTCCCAACCAGCCCGTCCCTCTTCGGGAATTTCGGCCCGACGCTTCAATCAGTTTTGCTTTCTCTTCTTCGATCAGCGTGTCCTCCCGCTCGACCGCCCATCGTTCCAGGTCTTTCATTGACGGCGGGGACTCAAAATCCAAGTCCAATGGGATCGGCACACGTTTACCCTCTTCGAGAACGAGGCCGCGCTTCTCGAGAGCCCCCATTGGATCGTTCAGGCACTCGATAAGATCATCAAGCCAGCCCTGAATCTGTAGCAGCGTGTCGCGATAGACATTCTCGAGCAGTCGGGACCCCTCGGATTCTGCAATGCCGGGATTTGCCCGTCGAACTTCATCATAGTCATCCAGCAGCCGTTCAAGACGAATCTCCATCCGAGCGCCGCCTCGGTGCACGGCGTTTTCGGGAGTATCGGCCGCTGCAACCAGCCTGCCAAGCTGGTTGAGCTCGTCAGTGAACTGCCCAACGTTGGCGCCAATCTGCTCCAAGTGGTTCTGTACAAAGCTGAGAATGTCCGTTACCCGCTCCGACCGGTTGGGCCTGCTCTGCATGCGCCTACGGAGCTTGGAGGCGATGGGGCGCGCGCACTCGCCCAACGCCAGTGTCTGCCGGGACAAAATCGATTCGGAGTCCATGTTCCGATTTCCTTCCGGTCATACTAGCATTTTCGTCTACGGCACGCTCAGGCGCGGCTCCCGGAATCACCACGCCTTCTGCCGGGGATTCGTGGAGCTCCAGGAGGCCACCGTTCGGGGACGCCTTTACGAGGGCCCCGGGTATCCCATTCTGGAAGTACCGGAAGGCGACGTTCTGGCCTTGGGAACCACCGATCCCCTGGCCGACGCGGCCACGCAGGCGCGACTCTCCAATCGGGTTCGGACCGGGTTCCTGCAGCTTCCGGAAGCCACCGCTCAGGAAACCTGGGACACCGTCTACGGAGAACTGTTTACCTTTGACGACCCCCGGACCCTCCTTCCTTCCATCGACCGCCTGGAGGGGTTCCACCCCGGTGGCCGCTGCCTCTATCGGCGCGTGCTCGTTCCTGCCTCCGTGGAGGGCGTCCGCCAGCTTGCCTGGGTCTACGTGGTCGAGAATCTCGGCATCGGCCGCCACCGGATCGCCTCCGGCCGCTGGCCGGAATAGCGTGCCGCAAGCGCACTGTCACTATGGATGGTAGTTCTCGTTGGAAGAGACACGATTTCTGCGTTACATTTTTCTCGTGGCCCACGATTCAACCGCGTCCTTTGAGAATTCGATGAATTGATGCAATGATGCTGCCATGCGGACTACGGTGACAATCGACAACGACGTACTGGCGGTTGCGCGAGCGCTGGCGGAGCGTAACGGGACCAGCCTCGGCCGGGCCCTGTCGGAGTTGGTGCGGGGCGGTTTCAGGACGATGCACGCGGCGGTGGAGCAGGGGCAGGGCGTTGTCTTCGCCGTCGATCCTGGCGCCGACTCCATCACCAGCGAGGACGTCTACCGGTCCTCGGGCGACTGCCCGTGATTTCCCTCAGATTTCGGATGCCTGCTGCCGGCTACCGCCATGCGACGATTGGGCCGGTTGGCCACACAGGTCATCGCTGGGCGAGGCTTCGGGGTCGCTGTCGGTTCGTGCTAGAATCGGATTCCACCGTTTCGAGGTCCCGTTAGGAAAGAGGAACGCCAAATGACAGTGATCGATCAGCTTTTGGAGAATAATTCCCGCTACGCCGACGGCTTTGACAAGAGCGACCTGCCGTTGCCTCCGGCCCGCAACCTGGCGGTGGTGGCCTGTATGGATGCCCGCCTGGATGTGCACAAGATCCTCGGCATAGGTGAAGGGGACGCCCACGTGATTCGCAATGCGGGGGGTGTGGTCAGCGACGACGCCATCCGCTCCCTGGTGATTTCCCAGCGCCTGCTGGGCACCACGGCCATCGTGCTGATTCACCATACAGATTGCGGCATGCTGACCTTCCGAGACGACGACGTCAAGGACGCCATCGAGGCCGATACCGGCCTGCGGCCGTCCTTCTCCATGGAAGCCTTCGGAAACCTGGAGCAAGATGTGCGCCAGTCCATCTCCCGAATCCAGGCCAATCCCTTCATTCCAAACAAGGACCAGGTGCGCGGTTTCGTCTACGACTGCGCCACCGGACGGCTGAACGAAGTGGCTTCCGACTGAGCTCCAATCAGTCCCCTCAAGCCGAGTTCCTTTCGGCTCTTGATTGAGTCACCGGGCCACGGTCGGCCGGCTACAACGGCCAGCCGGCCGGGACCCGCACCACGACGGTGCCGGCAATCTTGTCGTGCCAGGCCTGTCGCTCGGAGTCCCAGAGGATCCAGAGCCAACCCAGTCCCGCGGCCGCCGCCGACAGGATGCTGGCCAGTCCCCTCACCAGCGCATCGGTAAAGGCGAGCGGTTTCCCATCCGTCCGAACCACCCGCAGACCGCAGATGATGCCGCCCACGGTAGTCGTTTTCCAGCTCCAGAGCGCCACCCGATAGACCAGCAGCAGGACAAAGGACCTGCCAGGGTGTATCTCGAAGAATGCCAGGGTGATTGCCGTCACCAGGAAGAGGTCGAGCAGCAGGGCTCCCAGCCGCCGGAGAAAAGTGGCCCGCGGAAAGGAGGAGAGGTTCTCACCCTGAGGCGGGGATGCCGCCGGCGCCGTGCCTCTGCCGGAGGGTTCGGCAGCATCGGCGGTGGAGGTGTCGGTTTCCGGTTCGGCGGTCGGCGGCGGTGGCGTCGGCGCAGGGGCGGGGGGATTCTCACGCCGCAAGCCGGCAACCAGCGCGGTGGCGGCCGCCCCCAGGCCCAGAAGGCTCACCAGGGCCCAGGCGGTGAGGCCGGCGACCGGAACCATGCCGACCAGGATGATGGCCGCCAGGCCGATCCCCAGCGACCGGGCTGCCTGCAGACGGTTGTGCGGCGACGCCTCGGGCAGAACCCGGCTTCCGATCCAGCGAGCGGCGGCCACGTTGCCGATGAGGCCGGCGATCAGAAATGCGAGCCACAGCAAGGGCACCAGCGCCAGTCCGATTACCGACACCGTCAGTATGAACGACACCGGTGCGATCAGAAGAAGTGTCAGGAATCCCGTCAGCCCCGTGGTCAAGGGCTTCCGGCCGAGTGTGTCGGCGCAGGCGCGCACCGGCCCGTCGAACACCAGGTTGATGAGCAGGCACAAGAGCACCAAAACGGCCGCCAAAGCCCACATCCAGGGGAGATCGGGTACTATCGGCCGGCCCCAGAGCAATCCCCGAGTGAGCCAGTGAGCGGCGTCCGCGAACTGGTCTCCCAAGGCAAAGGCGCCGACCGAGACATGATCTCCTCCCGGGGAGAATCCGGGAGGCACCTTCAAGCCGCTGCCCACGGCCACCAGGTCTCCGCCAACCACGGCTCCAGGTTGGAGGTCGCCTGTTCCGCTTACCACGACAAAGTCCCCACCGACGGTGGCGGTGCCGGTAAGGGTCGCCCCTCCGGCAACCACTACCAGATCCTGCTTTATTTCACCCTCAATCCGAGCGGTGCCGGCGATAACGACTACGGACTCGACCCGCTTGCCGAGAGGGAGGGTGTAGCTTCGTCCGATCTGGACGACTTCACCGTCGATGTCGACGATGTGCAGGTCGACACCAATTTCAATGGGTGGATCGGGTGCAGATGGCGCTGTGGCCTCTTGAACCGCTCCAACGCCGGTTGCCAGCCCCAGCGTTACTCCCAAAACTGCCAATATTTGCCAGTTCGTCTTCATTGTTGGACGCTCCCTTCCCAGAGCACACTTCGGAGTGCCTCCCAGAGCAGTGCAAAAAAGACCCACATGGCGCTGACCCAAAGAACCAGGTAAGCGGCAATGGGTTCCAGAAATACCCGCCAGAGGACCCGGGCCTCACGCACCATCGCTCCGGCGCCGATGGCGCTCTCTTCCGCAGTCGTCAGGAATCCACCCCAGGCGTTTCCAAGCCAGCCGCCCGAGGTCCAGTCCACAAACAGTCCCCCCGTCAGAATCAGAACAGTCCATGCAGCCAGCCGGACCGCCGGCCACTGCCGGACCCCACCCATCCGGGATCGTTGGCGCTTGGGGCTCCGCCGGGTTCGGCGCACCTCGGCCATGATTCGGGGCAGCAGCGTCCCGGGGGCTTTCGGAGCCGGCAGCTCCGCCAGCTTTCGCTGAATGAGGGTTTCCAGATCAGAGGGTTTCATCGTCCGCCACCATCAGTTGCCGGAGGGTTTGCCGCCCCCGGTGAATGTCGCTCTTGACCTTGCCCAGGGAGACTCCCAGCATTTGGGCTATCTCGGCGTAGCTTCTCTCCTCGAAATGAAACAGCACCAAGGGCACCCGCTGATGCCGCGGCAGGCGGCGAACGGCCCTCTCCAGGCGGGCATGTTCCTGGGCCCGTTCCAGGTCCGCTTGCAGCGAGCCCCTCGCCACCAGCCGTTCTTCATAACCCGGCTTCGTTTCGGACTCGCCGGATCGCCTCTGACTGAACAGGCGCCAGCGGGCCCGGAAGCGGGACAGGTGGTTCAGACAGAGGTTGGTGGTCACCGTTCTGAGCCATCCTCCGGCCGAGGGGCTCTCGTCCAGGCGGTCGAACCGCTCGAAAGCCTTCAGAAACACGGTCTGGGACACGTCCTCTGCCTCGCTTTCCTCTCCCAGCAACCGGACCGCGGTACCGAATACCATGTCCTGGTACTTGCGAACGAACGCCTCAAATGCGGTGGCACCGGTCATCACCCTCAATGTCTCGCCCGACCATCTTCTCAATAACCCACAAGCCGGGAGAAAGTTCCAGAAGTTGGCAAGAATTCTCGATTCTCGCGCCGGATTGTCGGGGTGTCTGGCTCGAATAAGGTCCCTGATTCGCGCCAGTTTCCAGTTATCACGGCCATGCTACAATCGCCCCCAATGGTGCTCGTACTTGCTGATTTTTTGGGGTGTCCGCCATTTCCGATCCGGAGAGCGTTTTGGAAGAACAAAGACTGTACCTTGCCGGATACTCGCCGCGGCGTTGGTGGCGGCGACTAAAGCGGTGGTTCTATGACCCCGAATCGCGAATCGACCACCGCCTGCGTGTGGAGGCGGGCGGCGATGCGGTCGAGAAATTTGTCGTCAGTCAAAAAGAATTGCCGGCCTATCGATTCGTCGATATTTATCGCGCCATCGACCGAGCCTTGGCCGGTATGCCCGGCGTGAGGCGGATCAAGTCCAGCAACGACGAGAATCTCAACGAACTGTTGCACGCCAAGCAGCCTCGATGGGCTTCGAGACAGATTACCCTATCCCGACGTGTTGCCTGGCCGGTCGGGCCCGACGAGGAGGTCTTTCTTCCGGTCGATGAGTTCTGGATATTTCCAAGCAAGCCTTCGGGCGACCAAATGATCATTCACATCCGATTCGATAGTGAGCGGGAACGGCTGTTCTTGGCCGTCGCCGGCGCACATCCTCAACGCGTCGACGAGTGGATCACGAAAGTGGCTCGGGAAAGCCTTGCCTCCTCCATCTACCGGGGAAAGAATGTCGCGTTTGTGTATGAAGCCGGAACCAGGGACGAATTCGGCGATCCTGAAAAGCCGGCAAGGTTGCGGGTCACTTTCAGGACTGCCACACCCGTTCCGCAGGAGGATTTCATCGTTGACAAGGAGATTTACAAGATTCTCTGGCGCAATGTCATCGATCTGCATGAACGGCGAGAACTGCTCAAGCGCCACGGTGTTCCCATTCGTCGGGGGCTGCTCCTCTATGGTCCGCCAGGGACCGGCAAGACGTTCGCCTGCCGCTATCTGAGCGGGAGACTGACCGAAACGGCCTGCATCTTCGCCGCCGGAACCACCCTGGAGCAAGCGGCTAAGATATTCGAATTCGCCAGAGCCTATCAGCCGGCCATCGTCTTTCTGGAAGACGTGGACCTGGTATTCTCGTCGCGCGACATTACTCTTCATGCTTCTGCACTGGGCGACCTGTTGGACCTGATGGATGGCTTGCGACCCTTCGAGGATGTGGGCGTTGTCCTCACCACCAATTCCATCGAGCGTTTGGAGGCCGCCATCAAGGACAGGCCGGGAAGGATCAGCCAATGTGTCTACTTTGGTCCTCCGCGCAAGGAATTGCGGCGCCTTTACATCGAGCAGTATGCGAAGGGCTACGACCAGGAAGTCACTGGTTTCGAAAAGCTTGTCGAGATGAGCCAGGGCACGACCCCGGCATTCATCAAGGAGTGGGTTCATCGCGCGGTTCAGATCGCTACTGAGAGAGTTGAGGATCCCGATCTGAAACCCAAACTGATAATGAAGGACTTCGAGGAAGCATACGCCGAGATGAAGCACGCGACGGACAAGTTTTCCCGGCGTATCGTCGGATTTCTGGAATAGATCGGAAGGCTTCGGAAGAATTCTCACCAACGCCGTCAATCTGCAAACACTCTTAGAATCAACTCTTCCACTTTCCGCCAGACTCTCGGGTCGCGGTCCATCTTGGCGTGGGCCCTGCGGGCGATTGTCTTGTACCAGGGCAGGTGGGAAAGGTCGATGTCCAGGTTCGCATAGTCGAAGCGGAAGTTGCCGAGAATGCGGGTGCGCCCGGCGTCGGCGGCCCGGATGGGAGCTTCGCCGCGGATAATCGTTCCGTTGTCCTGGTAGAGGTTGGCGGCGGCGCGGACGTTGGGGGGGATCAGACCGTCGCCGCGGCCCACGCTGTCCACCTGGACGGTCAACAGGATCGGGATTTCCAGGCGGTCCAACTGGCGGGCGAACTTCACCACGGCGGCGCCTCCGAAACTCTGTCCGTAGAGAACGATGCGGGCCTGAAGCCGTTCCTCCGGCTGCAGTCGTCCGTCACCGTTGCTGTCCAGGCAGGCCCGCACCAGTCGAAGGGCCAGGTCGCGCTTGAGGTTCTCGACCGTCTCCACGTGCACTCCGGGGATGGCCTGTCGGCGGAGCCATTGGGCCGTCCGGCCCACTCCCACCTCGGTGTTGCGCCAGGAGTCGCGGCCGCCCATGAAGCCCAGAACCAGGGTGTGGCCCGGCTGCAGCGGCCTGGGCGCGGTAAAGTGCTGAAACTGCTGGGGGGGACCCGGGGCGCAGGAGGCTTCTCGGCCGGCTGCCGCCAGGATCAGCAGCGGGAGAAACCGCCGGACAGTCGCTGCAAAAGATGGTTTCCCCTTGGTGCGCGCGCGCCAGACCATGGGCCGATCAACCCGGGTAACCGTTGGCACATCCCCTCCTTGAGCGGCTACGACCAAGAACGGTTCCGCCTGCTGCCCCAATTGGACCGACGGAACCCGCGTGTTGCAGTTTCAGCGTTGACAGGTGCTGCCTTGGCCGGAATCTGTGTCAGTTCATGGAGGCTATCACGGGTACGCCGCCGGCGGGAGCGAAGGTGATGCCCCGGCGCACCACCCGAACCGTTTGACCCCCATCGGATCGCAGGCTGACACGCGACAGCAGCCGAGCCAGTACGATCTTCATCTCGTAAGTGGCGAACGCCGCACCAAGGCAGTGGCGGTTGCCCCCGCCGAATGGGAAAAAAGTGTAAGGATCGATGCGCCGCCCCACAAACCGGTCGGGATTGAATCTATCGGGCTCCGGCCACAGGTCGGGCCTCCTGTGGGTGAGGTAGATGCAGGGGGCCACGATATTGCCCGCCGGCAACTCGTAGTCACCGACTTGCGTATCCCTTTCAAGCCGGCGGACGACGATGGGCACCACCGGATTGAGGCGGGCCGTCTCCTTGATGACCGCATCCAGGTATTCGAGCGCGGCGATCTGCTCCGGGGACGGACTGGGTAGCTGCGATCCCTCTCCGATCACGGCAGCCACCTCGTCACGGGCAGCCGCCAGCGCCTCCGGGTTGCGCAGGAGAGAGTGTACCGTCCACGCCAGCGAGGTGGCTGTTGTCTCATGGCCGGCCACCAACATCGTGACCATCTCATCCCGGATTTCCTCATCGCTCATGGGCCGGCCCTCTTCATCGCGCACGGCCACCAGCAGGGTCATTATGTCGCTGGCATCGCTTTGAGCCGCTGCCCTTCGGCGGGCGATTTCGGCGTACAACAAGCGGTCGATCTCTCGACGGATGCGAACAAGGCGATTCCAGGCTGCGACCAGAAGGAGGGGGTTCCTGCCGGCCAGCCCGAGAGCCTCGACCATGGTTCGACGCAGGCGCCAACGCCGCTTACCCTCGGCCACCCCGAAGACGGCGCGCAGGATAATGTCCAGAGTGATTTCCTGCATTTGCGGGTGAATCGGAAAAGGGTCTCCCATCGGCCAGGATTCGATCGATCGGTCGACAATCTCGCACATCATTTGGCTGTAAAGGCGCATACGCTCGCCATGAAAGGGCGGCATGAGCAGCTTGCGTTCACGCTTGTGCCGAGCGCCGTCGAGCATGAGTATGGAGTTGGAGCCCACGATGGGTTTGAGCACCCGGTTGGCACGCCCGGCTTGAAGGTTGGCGGGGTCCCCGGTAAAGACCTGCCTGATGTCGGCAGGCTCACTGACAAAGACCATTGGCGGTGTGGCGATAAAGCGAATGGTGAAGGCATTCCCGTAGGTTGCCGCACAGGACCGCATGAACGGGATGGGCCGAAAGATCCAGTGCAGCATCTGAATGAGGCGTGGGACCCGTGGCCCCGGCGGCAACTCGGACATGCCTCAATTATCGCACCTTCCTGGATATCTTTTTTCCTTGGAATCTTTCTTCGTGGCCCGTCACAGATCCCTTTCGAGTCTCTACCAACCCCTTGGAGTCCCTTCGCCGACTGATCCTGGCCCCCTTGGTGGAAATCTCTTCCCACTTCCCGACCGTTGGCAAATCCCTCTTGAGCTTTCTCCAACCTGTTAGTGGCCCTTCGTGGATCACTCTTTTCTTATCTGTGCCCCTTGGTGAATTCCTTTTCTTTGGGCCCTTGTAAAGCCGAAAAGCGACAGCATCATGGGCTGATCGCAAGCCACTGGAAACTGGCCATTGGCAGGGACTTTTCCTACAATCACCCAAAGTCGGCAAACCGTCTCTCCCGCCCAATGAGGTCATCCGATGTTCCGGAACGGCATTCCGGCTGTTGCCCTGCTGCTGGCTGCTTGGGCTCCGGCAGGGGCCGAGGGGGAATATTCCCAAACCATTCGGCCGCTGTTCCAGCAGTATTGCCTGAGCTGCCATTCCACCTCGCAAAAAATCGGTGAACTGGACCTGGAGCGGTTCTCCGATGGTGCGGCGGCGCGCCGGGACCTGCAGGTCTGGACCCGGGTCGTCGGCATGGTTGAATCCGGCCAGATGCCCCCCGAGGAGTCCCTTCAGCCGAACGCCGCCGAGCGCCGGCAGATTGTCGAATGGGCTCGGGGCCTGCTGGAGGCCGAAGCGCGATCCAGAGCGGGAGATCCCGGCCGGGTGGTGCTGCGCCGCCTGAGCAACGCCCAGTTTGAATACACCTTGCGGGACCTCCTGGGGGTGGATCTGCGGCCCGCTCGAGAGTTCCCCATCGACGGAGCCGCCGGGGAGGGGTTCACCAACACCGGCGAGGCTCTGGTGATGTCGCCCGCGCTGCTGGGAAAGTACCTGGATGCGGCCAAGGGGATCGTCCGGCACGCGGTGCTGCTTCCCGACGGATTTCGGTTTTCCCGGCACAGCACCCGTCGTGACTGGACCGACGAGATCCTGGAGCGCATCCGTTCCTTCTATGGACGCTACACCGAAGTGCGGCGCCGGGAGTGGATGTACGGGGATATCCCTCTGGCGATCGACTATGGACAGGTCCCCCTCGAAGAGTACGTCCGGGCCACCCTGGAGTTGCGTGAGGGCGGCGCGGATCTGGATCGGATCGCCGGCAGCCGGGGTCTGTCGGGGAAATACCTTCAAAATTTGTGGAGGGTCCTCGACGGGGAGGTCGGGGGCGATTCCTTTCTGCTGGAGAAGGTGCGCTCGCGTTGGCGCTCGCTCTCCCCGCTGGATTCCGCCAAGCTGGTGGCGGAAATCGAGCGCTGGTACGAGCCCCTGTGGCGGTTCAATAGCGTGGGCCATTTGAATCATTGGCTCGAGCCGGTGACGCCCCTGGCCGGCAAGCAGAGTTTCTCCGTTTCCCTGGACTCCCCTGAGCAGATTGGACCGACCGTGCTCTACCTCTGGACTGGTGACGCCGGAGACGGGGTCGAGGGAGACCACCTGGTGTGGAAGCGCCCCCGCTTCGAGGGCAAGCCCATACCGGTGCACGGCGACAAGCCCCGGCCGAGCGACCTGCCTCCGATCCTGCTGCGGGACCTGCCCCTGGTGAGCCGGACTCTGGAGACGACCCTGCGAAGAACCTTCGCCGACAGCCGGCACTACCTTGCGGCTGCGGCGCGGCTGGCGAGGCAGGCGGCCCCGCAGGATCTGGAAGCCCTGGCTTCCCGGGAGGGATTGAACCCGGAGCTGCTGCGCCGTTGGACCGGCTATCTGGGAATCGGACTGCCGAGAGCGAGTCGGGAGAAGCCCCTGTCCCAGGCGATGGAAAACCTCCAGAAAACAGCCCAGCTCAACGGCTGGCGCACGCCCTTGTCGGGGGCGGCCCCGGCTCCCTACCAGGACACCGCCTACCTGGTGGCCAACTCCGGGGATCAAAGCTGGCAGATCCCCGGCACGGTTTCTCCCGGGTCGGTGGTGGTTCATCCCACCCGGCAGCGGTGGGTCGGGGTGAGTTGGCGCTCCCCGGAGGAACTGGCGGTGGGAGTGGAGGCGCGGGTGGAGGATTCCCACCTGGACTGCGGTAACGGCGTCGAATGGGTCCTGAAGCTTCGCCGGTCGGGGCTCGAACGTATCCTGGCCTCGGGGAGCCTGGAAAACGAATATCGGGCCGTCCGTCCGGACCAGAGGTTTCGGCTGGGCCGGGGAGATGAGATCTCGCTGCTGGTGGGCTCCCTCAAGCACAACGCCCGCTGCGATCTGACCCGGGTCGACTTGACCGTTCGGGAAGTGGCGGAGGCCGGGCGTGTCTGGGATCTGGCGGACAACGTCATCGACTCGGTGCTGGAGAGCAACCCGCACGGCGATGCCTTTGGGAACCCGGGCGTCTGGCGCTTTTTCACGCTGGAGGAGCCCCCGAGCGATCGCTTGCATGCCATTGCCCCGGGTTCGGCACTCTACCGCTGGCTGGACAGCCTCTCGAACCCCGGGCCAGGTCATCAGGCGGAGGAGGTCGCCGGGCAAGTGGCGACACTGCTGGACTCGGGACCGCCGGCTGCCGGAGACCATCCGGACACCCTTCTCTATTCCCGGATCACCGCCCTGGATGGACCCTTTCTGAGGGGCATGGACCTGGCCGCTGCCGGACGGGAGGTCGAATCCTCCAGCAGCGAGCGGTCGACCGACCCCGGGCCGGGCGTCTCCAACGGGCTGGACGGGATGGAATTCGGCCGGCGCCCCGGCGGTCAGCCCCTGGACGAGGCCAGTTTGCTGGTGCATGGACCCACCCGCATCCGGGTGGAGGTGCCCCGGAGGATTGCCCGGGCCTACAACTTCGTGGCCGAGGCGGCGCTGGACTCCAGTCGGGGTCAGGAAGGCAGCGTCCAGGTTCACGCGGGCCTGGAGGTGCCGCAATCGACGCAGGGTCTCGTTCCCCCGGTGGGCGCCAACGACGCCCATCCCGAGGCCAATGCCAACCCGGTGCCGGCCAGGTATCCCGTGATTGTGGGAAGCGACGCCACCCGAGGACGTTTCCGGGAAGCCTTTGCCGCCTTCCGCAAATGGTTCCCGCCGGCCATGTGCTACACCCAGATCGTCCCGGTGGACGAGGGCATCACCATCTCTCTGTTCCACCGGGAAGACAAGGCGCTCAGCCGGCTGGTCCTGGAGGAGGGGGAGACGAGAGAGCTGGATCGACTCTGGCGCGAGCTGCGCCATGTGAGCCGGGACGCGTTCACCATCGCCGATTCCTTCGACGAGTGGTGGAACTTTGGAGCCCACTACAAGAAATTCACCCGAGAGTCCCGGGAGGGGCCGATTCGCCGCCGGGCCCAGCAGTTTCGGGAAGAGTTGCGGACCTCGCAGTCCAGGCACCTGGATGCCTTGCTGCGGTTTGCCGAGCGCGCCTGGCGCCGGCCCCTGGAGGCCCGGGAGAAAGCGCGCCTTTTGAATCTCTACACCAGGCTGAGAGACGAGGGGCAGGAGCACGATCCGGCCCTCCGCAGCCTGTTGGGTCGGGTCCTGGTGTCCCCCAACTTTCTCTACCGCATCGAGCAGCCGGCGGCCGGGTTGGATCCGCAACCCGTTTCCTCTTGGGAGCTGGCCAGCCGGCTCAGCTATTTCCTCTGGTCCTCCATGCCCGACGGGGAGTTGTTTCGACTCGCCGCCTCCGGCTCCCTCCGGGACCCGGAGGTGCTGGCCGGGCAGGCCGGCAGAATGCTCGAACATGCGAGCATTCGCGCCCTGGCATTGGAGTTCGCCGCCCAGTGGCTGGGATTCCGGGAATTCGACCGGGACCAGGGCAAGAACGAGCGCCTGTTCCCGACCTTTGCCCGCCGGCGTGCCGACATGCGTGAAGAATCGGTCCGGTTCTTCGAGGAGCTCTTTCGGCGCGACGGATCGGTGATGGACATCCTGGATGCCGACTACACCTACCTCAATCAGGAGCTGGCGGAACACTACGGGATTCCCGAAGTGACGGGGAGCGGGTGGAGGCGGGTGCAGGGGATCAAGCGGTACCAGCGAGGGGGTGTGCTGGGCATGGGCAGCATGCTCAGCAAGCAGTCGGGTGCTTCCAGGACCAGCCCCGTTCTGCGCGGAAACTGGATCTTCGAGACACTGCTGGGAAATCATCTGCCCAAACCTCCCCCCAACGTGCCCGAGCTTCCCGAGGACGAAAGGCACACCCGGGGCTTGACGGTGCGCCAGATGGTGGAGAGGCACCGCAGCCTGCCCGGATGCGCCACCTGCCATGACCGGATCGATCCGCTGGGGCTGGCCCTGGAGGGTTTCGACCCCATCGGGCGCCGCCGCACCCGGGACCTGGCCGGCCGGCCGGTGGACTCCGGCGTGGAACTGCAGCCGGGCATCGAGTTTCGGGACCTGGCCGGGCTGCGGACCTATCTGCTGGAGCAGCGGAGAGAGGAGTTTCTGCGGAATTTCTGCCGCAAGCTCTTGGGGTATGCCTTGGGGCGCTCGGTGGAAGTGTCGGATGAAAGGCTCCTGGACGAGGTGCTGCAGACCCTGGAGAGCGCGGACTTCCGTTTCTCGGCGGCAGTTGCTACCATTGTGCGGAGCCCGCAGTTTCTAAAACAGCGCGGACGGGATGCGGGGAGTCCCGACCAACCATGAATTCCCTTGAATCGCTCCAACCGAAGCGGGAGGCCGGCTTGTCCCGGCGCACCCTGTTGCGCGGCCTGGGCGTGAGCCTGGCGCTGCCCTGGCTCGAGTCCGTTCCGGCCTGGGGCGATGTCTCCCGCCGGCCCCGCGCCGCCGTGCAGGCGCCGCTTCGCTTCGCCTGCGTTTTTGCCGGAAACGGCTTCTATGAAGGGGAATGGTGGGCCCGGACCGAGGGGCGCTCCATGAAGTTCGGCAAGGTGCTGGAGCCGCTGGCGCCCTGGCAGCGCAAGCTGAACTTCCTGCGGGGACTCTACAACGCCGAAGCCCTGAAGGGGAACATCCACAGCTCACAGACCGGCAATCTCCTCTCCGGAGCGCTGCTGGCGCCCGGCGGAAAGATCCGTTCCGGCACCAGCATCGACCAGGTGCTGGCCCAGCGCCTGGGGACCCGGACCAAGGTGCCCAGTCTGGTCCTGGGATGCGAAAGGTCGATCGCCAGCGTCCACAAGAACTACTCCATGCTCTACAGTTCCCATATCTCCTGGAGCTCTCCCACCACGCCCACTCCGCTGGAGATCTACCCGGCCCTGGCCTTTGACCGCCTCTTCCGGGAAGGTGGCGCCGGAGCCGGCGATGCCAGCGTGCTGGATGCCGTCCTGGAGGAAGCGACGGACCTGCGGCGGCGCATCAGCACCCTGGACCGGTACAAGTTCGATGAGTACCTCAACTCGGTCCGCGAAGTGGAACGGCGAATCGAGCGGGCGGGGAAGGACCGAATGCTGCAGGGTTGGAGACCGACGTTGGAGAAGCCGGACCGGCAACGCCCCTCCGACGGATTGCCCCAGGACATCCACCAGCACATGCGCCTGATGTGCGACATCCTGGTGCTGGCCTTCCAGACCGACAGTACCCGCTTCTGCACGCTCAAGCTCAACAACGATCTCTCCCAGCTTCGCTTCCCCCACCTGGGAATCGACCACACCATTCACCATATGCTTTCCCACGGGGATTCCGACGACTGGCTCAAGGTGAACCACTACTTCGTCGAGCAGGTAGCCTACCTGGCCGGGCGAATGGACGAGATCCAGGAAGGGGAACGGACGCTGCTGGACAATTCGGCGATCCTCTTCTGCTCCAGCATGCTGACCGGAAACCACGATGCCTCCCAGTTGCCGGTGGTGCTGCTGGGACGGGCCGGGGGCCGACTCGAGACCGGCCGTGTCCTGGACTACCTCGACGGGCCCAACCGCCGAATGTCCAGCCTCTACCTGTCGCTGGCCTCGAAGTTCGGTGTCAAGCTGGAACGGTTCGGGGATTCCGACGAACCCCTGAGGAATATCTGAACTTCTTGCACCTCCTTCCCGTTGGTTTACCAAGAGAATCGTGTGAAATGAACGGCCTCGGCGGCTCGGCTCGGCGGCTGGGCGAAAGGGTCGCCCTTCCACCATTGGTCGGCGTGACCATCCTTTGCCGGCGGGCAAGCCGGGGGAACCCCTGACGACATGCACATCACAGTCGTAGGTACGGGATACGTGGGGTTGGTGACCGGAGCGGCGCTGGCCGATTTCGGACTGAACGTGAGCTGCGTCGACAGCGATGAGCAGAAAATAGAAGCGCTGTCCTCCGGAAGGATGCCGTTTTATGAGATCGGCCTGAAGGAGCTGGTCAATCGCAACCTGGCGAATGGCCGGTTGACCTTTTCGACCGACCTGGAGGCGGCTGTCCGCGCTTCCCTGACCGTCTTTATTGCCGTGGGGACACCGGACCTGCCGGACGGGACGCCCAACCTGACCCAGGTCGATTCGGTGGTGGCCGCCCTGGCCGAGTGCATGGACGACTACAAGGTCGTCGTCACCAAGAGCACGGTACCGGTGGGCACGGCCAGGCGAATTCAGAGGTTGTTGACCGGCAAGCAGAGGAGGCCGGTCGAGTTCGTCGTTGTTTCCAATCCCGAGTTTCTGAGGGAAGGTTCGGCAGTGGAGGATTTCATGCGGCCCAATCGAGTGGTGATCGGGGCCGAAAGCGACAGGGCGGTAGCTATTGTCAAGGATATCTATCGCCCCCTCTATCTGAACGAGACTCCCTTCGTGATAACCAGCCTGGAGACGGCTGAACTCATCAAGTATGCCTGCAATGCCTTTCTGGCCACCAAGATCTCTTTTATCAACGAGATGGCCAACCTGTGCGAGAAGGTCGGAGCCGACGTCCATCATGTGGCCAGAGCCATGGGGCTGGACAAGCGGATCGGTCCGAAGTTTCTGCATCCGGGACCCGGCTTCGGGGGCTCCTGCTTTCCCAAGGACCTGGTGGCGTTGGCCAGGACCGGCCGCCAACTGGAAGCTCCTCAGAGGCTGGCGGAAGTCGTGATGGAAATCAACCGACGGCAAAAGGAACGGGTCTTCAGCAGGATCAAGGCTGAGCTGGGCGGTTTGGAGCGAAAGAGGATCGGCCTCCTGGGGTTGGCTTTCAAGCCCAACACCGACGACATTCGCGAGGCCCCTGCCATTGACATCTGCCGGAGGCTGCTGGAAGCAGGCGCCCGGATTCAAGCTTACGATCCCGTGGCCATGCCGAACAGCCGGAAAGTCCTCAATGACAAGAACGTGGTGTATTGCCCGGATGCCTATGCCGCCGCGGCCGGAGTGGATGCCCTGTGGATTGCTACCGAGTGGAACGAGTTCCGGAACATCAACCTGAACCGGATCAAGTCGGTGATGCAGGCGCCTGTCCTCTTCGATTCCCGCAATGTCTTCGATCCGGAAAAGGTGCGTGCCCTGGGGTTCCGCTACTTCGGCACGGGACGCCCCGGTCCGCCCCACTGATGCCTGCGGAATGTTGCAAAAGGTTCCATCATTAACATCGATGCACAGGATGCACAGGATAACCGGAACGGGACGGCACTGCGCGAGAAGCCGGCTTCGGCAATGATCGTGTGCGGATTTCTGGCTGCTCAGGATTACAAGCCAGCCGTTTCCTGAAAAAATCCTGTGCATCCTGTGCATCGATGTAAATCAAAAATCAAAATACATCGAGCCTTTTGTAAAAGACACAACCACAAAAGGCACAAGACGAGATTCGAGACTTGCCCATGGGTGTTTTCTTGCCCCTTGGTGGAATGAGGGCCGGCGTTTCCCACCATTCTAGGATTCGGACGACGTCACCTGCTGCCGGAAATAGGGAATGGTGAGCTGTAGCCCCTCATCGATGTCTATGGTTGGCTCCCAACGCAGCTTTCGCCTGGCCAGAGTGATATCGGGCTGCCGGCGAACGGGGTCGTCCGAAGCGGCTTCCCCGTGGACGATCCTGGCGGAGGATCCGGTCGATTGAATGATCTTCCTGGCCAGATCGAGAATGGTCAGCTCGTTGGGATTCCCCAGGTTGACCGGTCCGCGGAAGTCGTCCCGGTTCATCATGGCGACCAGGCCCCGAACCAGATCCGAGACAAAGCAGAAGGACCGGGTTTGCAGCCCGTTGCCATTGATCCGCAGGTCTTCTCCCTTCAGCGCCTGGACGATGAAGTTGCTCACCACCCTCCCGTCATTGACCGCCATCCTGGGGCCGTAGGTGTTGAAGATTCTGACGATGCGGATGTCGACGCGGTCCTGACGCCCATAGTCCATCATCAGGGTTTCCGCCACCCGCTTGCCCTCGTCGTAGCAGGCCCATCATCGCATTGT
>JAJECY010000107.1 GCA_022821775.1 Acidobacteriota bacterium | reverse complement strand
TGGGACTGATGGTGATGGCCACTTCATGGGTAGGTTGCGAGGTCAGGACCACCTCATAGTTGTCACTGCCTCCTTCGGAGATGGTCAGCTCCGTTGGTGTGATTGACACGCCGGCCGTCTCGTCGTCGGTTACGGTCACATCTACTCCTGAAACCGTAGTTCCGTTGTAGTTCGCATCGGTGCTGGCAACGCTGTGACTCAATGTCGCCGTATCATCGGTGGCATCGTCATCGTGGGAAGCGGAGACTGTTACCGTCTGCGCCATCTCCCAGTCGGAATCAGTGAACGTCAACTCCTGGTCACCAACGCCGATGTCGTAGTCACCGTTGTGAGTGATGGCCACAGTCACGTTATGGGAAGGTTCTGAGGTCAAAACCACATCGTAGCTATCGCTGCCGCCCTCAGCGATGGTCAGTTGCGTTGGGGTGATCGACACGCCGACAGTCTCATCGTCGGTGACGGTGACGTCCACTTCCGAAACCGAGATCCCGTTGTAGTCCCCATCGCTGCTGGCAACCGTGTGGCTGAACGTGGCCGTGTCGCCGATGGCGTCGCCATCATGTGACGCCGAAACCGTCACCGTTTGCGCTGTTTCCCAGTCGGAGCCAGTGAAGGTCAACTCCTGGCCACCAACGCCGATGTCGTAGTCACCATTGTGAGTGATGGCCACAGTCACGTTGTGGGAAGGTTCTGAGGTCAGAACCACCTCGTATGTGTCGCTGCTTCCCTCGGCAATGGTCAGTCGCGTTGGCGTAGTCGACACGCCGACGGTTTCGTCATCGGTAACAGTGACGTCTACATCCGAAACGGTGATTCCGTTGTAGTCCCCATCTGTGCTGGCAACCGTGTGGCTGAACGTCGCGGTGTCATCGATGGCATCGGCATCTTGGGCTGCCGATACCGTCACCGTTTGCGCTGTTTCCCAGTTGGAGCCAGTGAAGGTCAACTCCTGGTCACCAACGCCGATGTCGCTGTCCCCGCTGTGGGTGACGGTCACGGTCACATCGTGGGACGGCTTCGAGGTCAGCACGACATCGTAGGTCCCGCTGCTTCCTTCGGCGATGGTCAACTGCGTTGGCGCGATTGACACGCCTGCCGAATCGTCATCGGTCAGATCCATGGAAAGCGGGGCGCTGTCCCGGTAGCCGTCGGCGCCGGCGATGAGTCTTATTCCCTCCGTGCCCTCGACGACAGAGTCATCGACGACGGTCAACTCCGCTTCACCCGAGGTTGCCCCGCTGCTGATGGTCAGCCTGGCTACCGTATAGTCGGTTCCGTTGGCAGCCCGACCTGAATGAGTCAGGTTGACGGTCAGGTCATCGACCGGCTCTTCGCCGCTGGCAACGGAAGCGGTGACCGTGGCTGTCCCGTCCGGTTCCGAAACGCTGCTCCCGTCACTCGAAAGGGTGATTGCCGGCAGCGGCGGCGGCTCGTCGTTGTCACGGATGTCCACGGACACATTGGAGATTGACATGCCGGAACAACCCTCATCGGTACTGGATGCCGTGTGGGCAATGGCTACCCTGCCGTCGGAAGCGTCGTCATCCTCACCGGCCTCGATCGTTACCCGTTGGGAAATATTCCAGTTCGCGGTCGTGAATGTAAGAGAGGGCTTGTCTGTCGACAGGCTGGGGTCGCCTGCCAGGTCGAGCGTGATGGTGACGCTTGCCGCGGGACTCGCGGCCAATACCACATCGTAGTAGCCGTCATTGCTCTCTCCTTCGTCGATGGTGAGACGGGTGGGCGTGACGGTTGCTCCGCAGCCGTCGGTGTCGTCGTCGGAAACGTTGACGGTGACGTCGACGGCAGAACCGCCATAGGACGAGGACGGAGTATTGGTGATCCTGGCCTGCCCGGTTGCCGTCCCCGATTTTTCTTCTGCGGAGACCTGAACTGCTTTATCCCTGTTCCAGTCAGTCGTAGTGAAGGTGAGGGAGGAGGTGTTTTTCCGAACCCTCGAGTCGCCTCCGGATTCGATGTCTACCGCGACGGTGACGTCACCGCTCGGCCTCGTTTTCAGCCTTACGTTGTAGCTCTCCGCGGCAGTTCCCTCAGTGATGTTGAGTGTAGTGGGTGAGACCGTCAGACCCGGAGTCTGGGGTTGGAGCGAGCTTGAGGCGTTAACGGCCACACGAACGGAGTCAGTCGCAGCGCGAGCGCCGCTATAGCCCGGGTTCGAGGCCGTGAGGGTGTAGGTAGTGCCTTGATCGGGGCTCACCTTGGTGTTTCCGGATTGGTCGTCAACGGACACCGAGCCGACCCCCTGGTCAATGGAGACATTGGTGGCGTGGGTAGTGGTCCATTTCAAGCTGGAATCTTCGCCTTCATTGATGGTCGATGGCGATGCGGTGAAACTGTCCACGCTCGGTCGGTTCCAAACGGTGACCGAGACAGTGGCGGTGGCGGCATTGGCGCCGGTATAGCCCGGATTCGAGGCCGTAAGCCTGTAGCTCGTTTTCCTGGAGGTGTCGGCTGTCGACGGTTGAGGAGGAGTCACACTGCGACCTCCTTGGGAACTGTCAAGCGGAACCGTTCCGATTCCCTGGTTGATGGAGGCAGCGGAAGCATGGCTGGTAGCCCAGACCAGCCTGGTGGACTGCTGCTTTCTGAGGGTCGCGGGGGCGGCGCTGAAACGACCCACGCTTGGCGGCCGCCAAACGGTAATGGTGACGCTGCAGGTGCCGGGATTGCCTGCGCCCGAGGCGGTAAACCGGTAAGTCGTAGCTTTGGAGGTTTCCGTGGCGCCGGGCTGAGGCGGAGTAACAGACTTGCCTTGTCCCGCGCTGTCAAGCGGAATCGTCCCAATCCCCTGGTCGATGTTGACACTACTGGCGTTGGTGCTGTCCCAACTCAGGATTGAAGAGCCGCCAAGTTGGATGTTGGTGTCATCGGCCCCGCAAGTAATGCTCGTCGCCTCAACGGTCACCGAGGTACTGTTCAGGTCGTAGCCGTCATAGCGAGTATCGCTACTGTCCACGTCATAGGTGATTGAAGTGGTCCCCACCCGCTTTCCTGTCACCTTGAAATCCTGTGCCGTGTTCCAGTTTCCGGTACTGAAGCTCTTCGATCCGGTTACCGTAGCGGTTCCGGCGTCCTGGCTGGATGCGTTAACGGTTACGTTACCGGTGGGTTGGCTCCTCAGTCGCGGGCTGTAGAAGGTCTTGGTCTGACCGACGAGCAACGTCGTATTCGATGGGGGTTGGGTGATCCCGGCTGGCGGCTGCAAGACCGTTACCGGGAGCGAATCGATGGTCAGTCCCTGATAGTTGAAGTCTTCGCTGGTAGCCGAGTGGCTGATGGTTGCACCGGAACTGGTGGCGCCGGCGTCGACCGAAACGGTAAAGCGCTGAGAACTGTTCCAGGTCCCGACATAAAACGTCCGTGAGGAAGGAGACACGCGGACATCGCTCCGGCTGCTTGAGGCCGAGACGGTCACCGATGCGGTTGGTTCCTCGGTCAACGACACACTGTAGCTGCCACTCGCTCCCTTTCGAATGGAGAGCCCGGAGGAGGGACTGATATTGATCTCGTGGCTGGGGACAGATTTGTCCCGTACCGTCACTTTCAGGCTTGAGGTGGTTGGGGCAGTGACGGCAATCGGGTTGGCTGTCGCCCCCCGCCTGTCCGATGGTGTGCGAACGGAATGACTCACGGTGGCGCGGTCATCTTCGGCATCGGCATCCACGATCGCCTCGATCGTGATTTTCCGGGCTTGGTTCCAATCGTCGGGAGTGAAGGTCAGCGCCTCGGGCTTGACACGGAGGTCGCTGTTGGATGTCGTGATATCCAGAGTGATTTCAGCGGATGGTTTCGCATCCAGTTGCACCGTGTAGGAGCCTTTTCCACCCTCGTCGATGGTCAGGCTCGACTTTGAAGTGATTATTCGGGCCTCGACCTCGCTGAAAATCAGGGGCAGCCAAAGGCAGATCCCTGTTCCGATGAACATCAGCCTGAACTTGCGTTCCATAACCTCCCCCCAAACGTCTCCGGAAGGAACCCTTCCGTTTCCATCCAAATTCCTGTGCGAAGAAATGCCGTGAGAGGGAGGTCGGCTTCATCGAAAGTCCAAACACCAGAGAATGAAATCAGGACCTGACTGGTGCGTTGCTCGGACCGAAACAGCCCAGCAGGTGATCTCGACGGTTCAGCGGAAACTCAACCGCTCGTTTGTGTTTTTGAGGGAGCTTGGTTGCGAGGGAGAATTGCTGCGATCGGGTCTCGGCCAACTTACATTGGAAACCCGATTTATTGCTGGGTCAGGGTGCACCTGTTGCCGGACGATGTTCCACCATGGAAATCTCAACAAACTGTGCAGCTCATCCACAGAGCTTGGCGCCCAGGGAGATGGCTCTATCCCGCAGTGCTGACTGCCAGAGACTGTACTCTCCAAATTGTCTTCACGTCCCAGCAGTCGGTGGTGGCATCGTAACCCTCTACAAAGAGTGCCTCTTCCGCAAACCGCAAGCCCCGCCGCCGCGTCATTTGCACCACCATGCGGACCCCGTCAACGATGCTGCGGCAGGTCACACTCCATGGAAGCCGCCCGCTTGCCTGGGCGGCACAACTCGCCAGCCTTGCCAAGGCCGTTTGAGCGCAATTGGCATGGATGGTTGTCAACGAGCCGCCGTGGCCGGTATTGAGGGCTTGCAGCAGGTCCGCGGCTTCGCCACCGCGAACCTCGCCCATGACGATATGATCCGGACGGTGGCGCAATGCATGTCGCACCAGGTTTCGAATTGTCACCGTGTCCTTGAGTCCACGAGCCTCGAATCGAAGACAGTTGCTGCGTTCAATGTGCAACTCGAGCACATCTTCGATGGTAATAATGCGTTCCGTCTCGGGCAACAATCCGATCAGAGCATTGAGCAGGGTCGTTTTTCCGCTCCCCGTTCCTCCTGAAACAAGGATGTTCCGCCGTGCCCGCAGCGTGTCTGCGGCTGCATTCAGGATCTCTTTCGCCAATACCCCTTGGCGCACCAGGTCGTCCGTCGAGAAAGACCGCCCCCCGAAACGTCTTAGCGTGATCGCTACAATCGGACTGGCTGGCGGCATGCAGATGGCCACCCGGGAGCCGTCGTCCAGGCGGGCGTCCACCAGGGGCGAGAGCGCAGGATCCAGGCCCAGGGGTCGAGCAATATGGATGGCGGCCCGTCCCAAAGCCTTGGAGTCGAGATCCGGTGCGGACAAGGAATCCAGTTTCCCGTTCTTCTCGATCCAGACGTTGTGGGGCCCGTTAATCATGATTTCGCTCACCTGTTGATCCTCGAGCACCCTCTCCAGCCCCGGCAACAAGGGCTTGAGCATTTCGATTCCACTGGCGTTCATGGCGGTACGTCCCCTGGTTGTTCCGTTGTTATTCCGCTACAAGAGCCCGATCCGCCTGCAGATAGGTGATGACAATGCCCATCGGGTTGTGGACCATCAAATCAGGAGGGATTCGGTTGATATAGGAAAACTGCAGGGAAAGGGACCACTTATCCCGCCCTGTTTCCTTCTCCTGCCGGATGCGCACCATTTCAAAGTCGGCGGTCGCTCCATGAGGCGGCGACCGATTGGCATGGATACGCAAGACGATGTTCTCGACTTTGGTCTCTTCCGGAGCCACTCGAGCGGCCACCAGCGCAATTTTCCTGTTTTCGTCCTGGAATGCGGCATTGGCCAGGTCGGTGGTGAGAAAGCGCAGACTGCGGGTCCAGCGTTCCTGTACCGTGGCGGCCCGACGAGAGTAATGGTCGTGGATGAATCGATTCAAAAAGTACTTTGTGGTGGGATCGAGAGGGTCGGATTTGGCTTCGACGGCCTTGTACTGAAGGGCTTCGGCCCGACCCACCTCGTCCACCCGCACGACGATCGGGCGGGGCATCTCCCGAAAGCCGAGGCGCACCACTACGACCGCCAACAAGAGAGTCAGTCCGCCAAGCCCCATGGAGAGAAGGCGGAGATGACGATTGGAGCTGAGGGTTTCACCCCAGATTTCGGCGTATTCACGGTCTGTGTCTTTTGTTGACATCATCGCCTGGAAACAGCTCTCGATAAATTCCTGGCAGCTCTACCGGCCGAATGAACGGTCGCGGAGACACCTCCGGGTCCAGTGAAGGCGGCTCCTGAGATCAGAAACGAAGTCATCTCTCCCACTTTGCAGGCCGCCAGGATTCCAGCCGCGCAGAGAGGGAGAAGAATCAGCGACCAGTAGACGACCGCGGCAAAGTTGTCCAGGGGCGGTGAATGACTCAATGTGGTGACGTACCCCAGTCCCACGCCGCCCCATATGCGGAGGATGGCTCCCGCGATTGCCGCGTAGAGAGAATAGGCGAGCACCGACCGAAACCAACCCCAGAACAGGAAGGCCATTGGCTCGAAAACCAACCAGGGGATGAAGATGGGGCCGAGCAGGATAGAGATGGATACGGCCAGGTGCCCCCAGAGAACTTGGGCATAGGTGATGAAGAACAGGGCCAGCAGGAGCAGGCCGAAAAAGACGAACGCGACCGACGGGACTGCCTGAGTGATCACGGCATATGCCGTAGAGGGTGACAGGTTTTCGATATCGATCCGCTGCCAGGCCGCCAGTATGGAGTTGCCCTGCTGGGTAAACAGGGTGTTGAGTTCAGTGTGCATGCCGGAGACGATGTCGGAGACAAACATGTTTTGCAGCCAGATCCCCTGTTCCACCACGATCTGAGGAAAGGTGGAGGTGGTGTGTGGCAGAGCCTGGCTGTAGTAGTGCAGCATGGTCTTGGGAATGCTCAGAACGATGATGAGCTTCACGATCTCCCAGGGATTGATGGACCCGCTGAAGGCGACCTGCAATCCCGCCCAGGTCACTGCAATGGTGGCTATTGCCAACCACAGTTCGTCGCCCGCCTGGATAATGCCGGGCGAAGCCGCATCCACAACGCCATCCAGCACCCTGTCGAGAAACGCCTTGAAATTCTGTTGCTGTTCCTCGGGGATGATCGCCGGAACGTTCGGATCAATCGATTGTGGCGGACGGAGTTGCATGGGACCGGAGGCTTAATGTGAATTGCCAAAGTGGGACGGAATCCGGTAGACCAGGCCTTCCCGCAGTCCATCGGCGCTTGCGGCAATGACCGCCTGTTGCTTTTCGAACAGCAGCCTCCCCGCCTCTTGACGCCGCTCCCACTGCTTCCATTGCTGTCGCCGCTTGAGTTCATCCTGGTAGTCTCGAGCGGCTCCCCGTGCCGCCTCGAAGGCCATCAATTGAGCCATGGCGGAAAGGAGTTCTCCCTGGGTGGCCAAACCCGTCACCTGGGCTTGAGCCAAGGCGGTGTCCGAGACATTGCTGTTGGAGCGCAGTTTCTGGAGAGACTCTTGCGCGCTCGCCGCAGTTTCGATCAGGGCCGTCGCCGAGTCGTCAACCAGATAGGTGGTCACACGCCGATTGTCAGCTCTATCCTGGTCCTGACGGTAGTGGTCCGATACCTGGGCCGCCACCTGGGGATCCAGGTGGCTCAACAGCTCAACAATGTCTTCCCGGTTGGTTCGATATTGATTCAGTATTTTCCTCCAGCTTTCCCGAAGTGGTCGGCCGGAGGCCAGCCGTTTGGCAGCGCCAACCAACTCTCTGGCCGACCCTGTAAATTCCGTCTGCCACTGCATAGCCTCGACCACCAAGTCGGTGGGCCCCGCGACCAACTCCGCGAAAGACTCCTCAAGAGCTCCGATTTGTCCCAAGGCAGCCTGCTTCATGTGGATAATCTGTTCCCTCGTCTTGGTGAGCTGTTCGGTAAATTGCTTGATTTGGGTGACTTGATTGGCCATCTGCATTCTCTCGTTCAGCCTTTGAAGAATCTGGTTCACGATCATCTGGGCTCTTTGGGCGGCTGCAATGGGGTCGATGCCGTAGAGGGGTGCGGCGCAGAGGCTGACGAGCAGCACGACGGATACGACTCTCCTTTTCATGGCTGGTCTCTTCCTTTCTTGGGTCTTGGCGCAGGCACAAGCGCATCGGAAGTAAACCAGATTCGCAACCGATGCCCGGCCCGGATGGTAATGGTGGGTAGACGATTGAGAAAGCGCTGCAGAACCTGGGTTGCGGCCAAGCCAAACCCCTGGCCGGCCCCGGCTCGAATTCCCTGGATCCCCCCGCCGTAGGGATTGATTCCCTGCAGGGTAAGCCCCGACAGCACCCCTACGGCTCCGGCGGCTGCAAACATCGAAACATAGTGACGGTCGACCCGGTCCTTGAGAGCCGACTCGCCCACTTGGCTGAGTCCCCGGAATTCAAGCGAAATCCATCGCCCGTCGGGGAGAAACAATCGGTCGAAGGTCACGGCCAGCCGTTGCTGGTCGCTGTGAGCGACCTCCCGCGCCGTGCCGACCGCCCGCGCTCCGCGCGGTACCAGGACCCGCTGGCGATCTCGAGAGTAGAACGGCACCGATACCATGGCCAGCACCGGTCCGGGGAAGTCTCCCGAGAGTTGCGTCAACAGGACGCCCTCCAGAAAGGACCCCTGATAAATTCGTTCCCAGCCCGGCTTGTCCGAGGGCTGGACCAGTTTGGAAGGGCGTGCCGGGTCCGCGGAGGATTGTTCGGAAACTCCCAGGGAAGGACCTGAAAGGGCAGGCCTCTTCAGGGCGCCGGGCTGCCCATTCCCATCGGAACTGAAGGAGTTCAGCGCGGTATTGAGGTCGGCCACGACATCCCGCAGTTCCGATTCCGCGGTAGAGGGAGCCCTTGAAGCTTCCGGCTGGTATGCAGCCGAACCAGGCTCCGGCTTGGACGAGTTCCCCGCCAAACCCCGATCGGATCTGTAGGTTTGGGCCAACGGTCGGGAACGAAGAGACCTGGCTCGCCTCTCGATATCCTCCAGACGCAGTGTCTCACGCAGCTTGAGCTCGTCCTCGCTCGGTCCCGGATCCGAGTCGACAAGCGTCACCCCAGCTTCCCGGAGAACCGGGACCGATTCGGACTGATTCAGTTCATCGGAGATTGCTGACGCTGGCCTTGGCCGCGGCAATCTGTCCACGGCTCGGGCGGCAAGCCTCTGCTCCTGCCTTTCGGTTTCTCTGTCAATGAGGGCACTGAGGTGTCGTTGAACACCCTGATTTGCAGGTTGCGGGCTCGCATCGGAACTTGCAGCGGCGTCCCTGTTCGTCTTGGTGAACGAATGGGTGAGCATCAGTGCCCCACAAAGCACGGCAATGGCCCCAACGCCGATGCGGGTCATCAGGTTGCCGGGGAGTGCTCCGGCCGGTTTAGAGTGCATTTGCTTCCAATGAATCATGGGTCTAGGGTCTTGGTCCTTCATCCACAAACCGCCACTTGGCTCTATTCTTCCCTATGGCAAGCCAGCCATCGCCCAAGACATGCCGTACCACATAGAGTCCATCCTGGCTGAGGTCAAAGGACACCAGGCTGGGCGATCCATCCTTCAACTCGTATAGCGCCGGGGCTTCCTGCGCCCGACATCGCAGATAGGTAAACTGACCGTCATGCCAGAGGGCTTCGACCAGGAACGGTCGTTCAAATGCCCTTTTCTCGAGACGGTACGGCCACTTCAAGCGAGCCGGATAGTTGGAGCGGAATTGATCGATGGTCTTGGAGGCCTCTTGCTTTGCCTCGTTGACCCGGGCTTCCGCATCGCTCTTGGCGGCCAGCGCGGCCTCGCTTGCTTGCCGAGCCGCGTGTTGGTATCCCTCCACCATGCTGCGGGAAACGAACGCCGGCCTGTGCGCCGATTCGGCCGCGCGTCCGTCCCCACCTCCGGTTCGTTCGACTCGAACCACCAGGTGCGGAGACTCGGCACCCTCATTCGCCAAAAAGGTGTAGATCCGACCGCTGGCGCATACCAGCGTCACGTTGGTTCGCACACCCGTGGCGATGGGTTTGAGGTATGCCAGGTTGGCTGCCCCGCTAAGGTGCCAGTAGTCGGAGTCGCCAACCACGAAGTCCAGGATATTCTCGGTCTTCGGAAGAACCAGCACGGTCGTATGTCGTACCTTGGCCCGGATCTCGACAATTTGATCCTGCCTCTCCTTGATCCGAAGCACGCCACTTCCGGTCGCGCTGCCTGACAGCAACGTCCAGCAGACAACCAGGAACACGATGGTGAAAAACGGACCTTCCCTGAGTAGAGTTGCGTTCACCCCGCCACCCCCTTGGATAAGAGTTCAATGCCTTGCTCCAACCCGTATCGCTTGATGAATTCGCTCCGCCTTTCCGCATCGGGCGGCGAGGAGGTATAGAGCCAATAGCTCTTGGCATCGACGTTCAGCCGCAGTACTCCGGTCGAATTGGGACGCCGCAGGTAGAGCTCCCGCTTGGGAACCAGTTCCCTGATGAGTTCAAGCTCCCCTTCATTGAGCCGAAACACCTGGCCGGCCTGAGACGGCAAATCCGGGTTGGCCAGAAAGATCTTGGTCGGCATGGACTCCAGGAGCGGTTCGGCGCCGGCGGTTCCGGTGATATCCACTGCCGACTGGGTGGCCATGACGAGGGCGGCGTTGCGTTTGCGCCAGGTCTTTGCAGATTCGGCCAGGTAAGCCACGACGGCAGGATCCCGCAGATAGCGCCATGCCTCGTCTACTACCATGAGCTTCACCCGGGCCAGGTCGGCGGGGTCTTCCAACTCCAGGCGCAGCCGCTCCAGCAAGTAAAACAGGGCGGCTTCACAGAGGTCGTCATGTTCCGCCGCCCCAGCCAGATCGATGACCTGCCAGTCTTTCAGATCGAGATCCGGCCCGGCGGCGGAGTGGTCGAAATAGCTTGCCCAGGCTCCATCGCCATGCCAGCGCGACATTGCCGGCCACATCCTGCTCGGAAGGGCTCGCACCAGCGTGCTCAGTGTGCGCCGTTCGGGAGAGAACAGGTAGAGGTCTTGAATGCGGCTGCGAATTTCGTTGGTGTCGTCCCCTTCCACCGTCCACCCACCCAGTCGCAGCAGGCGAACCACCCAACCCGTGAGGAATTGATGGGTTCGCTCAGTAGGAGGCAAGGAGAAGGGCCTTAGCTGAAAGGAAGGATTGAGCGCGCCGGACGGAGCCATCTCCAGGTAGCTTCCCCCCAGAAAGGTGGTCAGCCAACGGTAGGACCCACCCAGGTCGAGTATCAGGATCCTGGGACGGTACTGGAGGGACGAGACCAGCAGAAAATTCAGCAGGAACGATTTGCCGCTTCCGGTCGCCCCGAGTACCAGCGTGTGCCCCACATCGCCGTCAAAGAGGTCATAGTGAAAGGGGGTTTGCCAGCGGGTCTCAAGGACCGCCAATGCGGGACGTTGCAAGTGCCTGCTGGTCGAGTATCCGACCGGAGGACCGAAGATGGGAGCCAGGCAGGCGGCCAGACCGGCGGAGCCGAACAGCGTGCGAACCTGACGCTTCCTGGGCTGGGCCGGCCAACGGCAGAACCATGCGGGCAACTGTCCGTACCCCTCCCGGATGACTTTGGCGTCATGAGAGGAAAAGATACGCCGCACATCGCCGTCCAGGCGTTCGATCTCTTCCAGGTCTCCATGCAAAGCGATACAGAGCGCCATTTCACCATACGCAATCCCGTCGGCTTCGAGCTCCACCAGCGCTTCCCCGAGCCGCTCGGACTCGACCTCGGCAGCCGAGTCCACCATTGCCGTATCCGTTCCCTCCTTCTCCTGCATGTGAGCCGCCAGGGAGTAGCGCTTGGCGAAATAGTGTCGGCGAGCCGATCGAATTCTCTTCCGAGCCTGGTCCGGTTCAAGAGGCCTCCATTCCAGCGACGCCGTCAGAGTGGCATCCAGGCAGTAGAGATCGTTGAGCAGATTCGCAGAGGCTTCGCCGGGTGGGGACAGCAGGGAGTAGAGAATGACCGGCTCGCCATCCAGGCGAAGATGGCGGCGTTCCGCCTCCAGCTCGGAAAGGGCCAGGCGCCAATTGAGCCCGCTTCCGGTGGCTCCATCCCAGGGAATGCCGGGACGATTGATCAACTCGCTCAACAGGCGCGATCCAGCCTTGGGAGTCAACACCTCGATGGGAGTGAGATCGTCCACCAGGGCTCGATGGGCCTGCACGAGCTGGCGAAAATGATCGGCTGCGGTTTGAATGGCTGTATAAAGGTACGCCGATTCAGGAGTTCCGCCCCGTCGAGCCAGCCAACTGCGAGCGTAGGACATCCAGCCGGAATCCCGATTGACGGCAGACTTCAACTGTGGGTCATGGCACCACACCAGAAAGGTCTGCATCTCCCGAATCCGACTTGCCAGGAACAGGCGCCTCTGATGCTGGGAAAGCTTGCCGACGTCGCCGCCATACTGACGGACTTCATTCAACCGGCTGGGCCGGCGAAGGAGATAGAAGTAAAGCCGGGTGCGAGGACCGATGTCGGACAGCAACCGCTGCCACCGATCCAGCACTCGATCCAACTGTTCGGGCCGCCGTCCATCGATCCCCATAGGCGCCAGCCGGCCGGCGGTCAGGAGCTCACCCGCCCGAGTGAGACAGGTCTGCCCGTCCGGAAGCCAACCCCAATAGGGAATTTCTTCGGCAAGGGCTCCCGATCCGCCGTACTCCCGGGCTTCGGAATTCATGTTCATCCGAGGTGACCTACCGGAGATCCAGATACCAGGGTGTTTCCGTCCATTTGCCGGGGTCGTACCGCACTTTGGATCGGGCGGCTTCCCGCAACAGGCTCAGCATGTTGGGATCCTGTTTCCAAGCCAGCCGGCCGGTGGCAAGCAGCAATGCCAGGACAAGGATCGCTGCCAGCAGGGAGTCGCCGGCATTCCAAAGCGACACTGCCAGTGTCGCGCTCAAGAGAAACCAGCGCCGTTCCACGCCCAGAATCATCAGCGGCCGGCTCAATACGGGATAGCCGTTCCATCGGCGTTTTCCTGTCATTTCGCGGTCACACCCCAAACAGCCACTTCATGAAATTGGCAGCCCCCAGAGCCATGCCCAGCCCGAAAATGGTGCCGGCCAAGGCTCTCTTGGATCCGCCTTCACCGTAAGCGAACATCAAACCGCCAACCACAATGGCGACGAGTGACAGTCCCTTCGCCAATGGCCCCGTGAATGTTTTTGCCAGCTCGTCGACAGCCATGACCCACGGGCTTGTTCCGGTCCCTTGAGCCAGCAGGACACTTTCCTGAAGCAGTAGCAGTAGAGTCGGGAGCCCCCGGCGAAAAGGGGCGCAATTGGACACAATTCGGCAAACACCGGAGACAGTCGGCATAAGAACCTCCGCCGTTCTCTTTCGGCAAGATTTGATTTGGAAACTGTAGAATGTTGCTCGGAGGGAGTGACTAAAACTTACAATGACTCTCTACGGGATTGCAACCAAATTTTTCAGGCCGGGCATTCTTCGATGAGAGGATTCAAGAGCAGTACGAGACCATGCTGAAACCCGCCGGAGGAACGCCCTGAGAATCCATTCCGGGGGGAGGTGGGAAGCAACCGGGCCGTCGGCACGGTTCCCCGGGATGGGTCCGAATTTCACCTTCACGCCCGTGGCGTTTCGGTCGCAATCGACTCAAGACATCGCGTACTTCGGGAAAAGCAGGGTGATCCCAGTCCCACCATTCAGCTCTTGCCGCTGCTCCAAGCGGGTGTCCGGGTGGCAATTGTTGTCGATACCAGCTAAACTATTCGTCCCTTGATCGGGCTCAGCCCGAAAGCGGCGATCAACAGGACCTCTGTTAGTAATCCTTCCAAGGTCTCGCCTTCAACGAATCCCTCTTACCCTTCACTGTTGTCCGGGTCGGAAACTACGGCCCTGCCGTACAGGATCCGCCTGTGCGCGTACGGCGGAGAAAAAATATTGATATCCAGTTCCACATCTACTGCGTCGACCGGTTTCGACCGGTTCGAACTCCACGAGTCCCTGGTTCGCGGCATTCGCGGCATCGGTTTCGAGAATCCCCGGCCGATCCAACAGGAGACCATTCCCGCGGGTCGCGCCGGCCGCGACGTGCTGGGCCTGGCTCAGACCGGCACCGGCAAGACGGCGGCCTTTGCGCTGCCCCTGCTCGACCGGCTTCTCGAGGCGCGCCGCACGGAGCCTCGAGCCCTGGTGCTCGCTCCCACGCGGGAACTCGCCACTCAGATCGCGGCTGAGATCCGCACCCTGTCCAAGTTCACACGCCTGAAGACCATCACGGTCTATGGTGGCGTTTCGACGCGCAACCAGATCAACTCGCTACGCCGGCACCCGGAAATCATTGTGGGCTGTCCGGGACGCGTGCTCGACCTGCTCGGGCAGCAAGTGCTCCGCCTCGGCCACGTGGAAACGCTGGTCCTCGACGAGGCCGACCACATGTTCGACATGGGTTTCTTGCCCGACATTCGCAAGATTCTCGCCGCGATGCCCGAGCGGCGCCAGAACCTGCTGTTTTCGGCCACCATGCCGAGAGAGATTCGTCGACTGGCGGACGATTTGTTGAGGAATCCCCACGTGGTCGAACTGGCCGGCACGGCCCCGGTCGCCACCGTCGATCACGGACTGTACATGGTCGGGGAGGGGCATAAGAGGGTCCTGCTTGAACACCTGCTCACCGGAGACGATTGCGACTCGGCCATTGTCTTCACTCGAACGAAGCACCGGGCCCGGCGATTGGCGGATCAGTTGAGCCGGGATGGACACCGAGCCGTAGGTCTTCAGGGATCCATGTCCCAGTCCCAGCGCGATCACGCCATGTGGGGGTTCCGCACCCGCCGCTTCAATATCCTCGTAGCCACCGACATCGTGGCTCGAGGCATAGACGTGAGCGGTGTTTCCCATGTGATCAACTTCGATGTGCCGAGCACTCCGGAAGGCTACACCCACCGCCTCGGACGCACGGGCCGAGCGGAACGCGAGGGTATCGCTTGCACCTTCGTCACCGGTATCGATCACGGCTGGGTTCAGGCCACCGAACGCATGATCGGCGCACCCATCCCGCGCCGGAAGGTGGCCGGCTTTGAGCCCGACGCCGCCGAGCGGTCCCCGCGCCCACGCCAGTCCTATGGTCACAACGCGCGTGGCAGGCGGCCCGGAGGAGAGTCGCCCAATCGTGGCCGTCGTTCCAATTCCTCCGGCCGCAGGCGCAGTAGCAACCGGAAGCACGTCGCTTGGAGTGACCGTTTGACGAGTTTGATCGGATAGCCCTCATTTCCTGAGAGCTCACTCTCAAAGTGGACGCTCTTTCGGGGAATTGATCACCTCCCCACCACGTTATTGTGCCGCTCAGGATTGCTATTGCGTCTTCAGGGTCTTGCTGAGACACTAGCAGCCTTGTGATTGACTGTGAGTACTGGAAACCGCCGGAGGAACGCCATGAAGATCGTCGCCAGTGGTACCCTGCACCAGGGGGAGGTGGGAAGCGACCGGGCCGTCGCGACCTTTCCCATGGTGTTGGGACTGAAGGACGGACGGGTGCTGGCCACCTACAAGGCGGGTCCCAACAAGGACTCGGACCGGGCCACCCTGGAGCTCTGCTGGTCGGAAGACCAGGGGCGGAGCTGGACGGAACCGACGATTCTGGAGACTCCCCGGATCGGGGGAAAGAAGGGCTCGCTGTGGGTAGCCTACCCCACCCAGCTCTCGTCCGGACGCCTGGTGCTGATTTCCATGTGGGTGGACCGGGAATCCTTCCCCGGCTCCAAGATCTTTCATGCCGAAACCGAAGGCTGTCTGCCCATGACGGTGCTCTGGTCGGAGTCGGACGACGGGGGCCGGAGCTGGAGCCCCTGGCGGGTCATCCCCACCCCGGCCGAGCTGGGGCCGCCCAGCGTGACCAGCCCCCTGATGGAGCTGGCCGGCGGCCGGCTGGCATTGAGCGTGGAGACCAACAAGCCCTACCTGGACGCTTCCAAGTGGTATCAGCGGGTGGTCTATCTCTATTCGGAAGATGAAGGCAGGTCCTGGAGCACCCCCCACACGGTGAGCCAGGACCCGACCGGCAGGATGTTCAACTGGGACCAGCGGGCGGGAGTGGCCCCCGACGGGCGTATCGTCACCTTCACCTGGTATTTCGACAGCAGGGAGGGAACCTACCTCAACATCCGGCGGCGCATCAGCCGGGACGAGGGGCAAAGCTGGACCGACCCCGAGGACCTGGGCTTTCCCGACCAGGCGGCCACCCCCGCCATCCTGCCCGACGGCAGAACGGTGCTGGCCTGGGTGGACCGGTTCGGCACCCAATCCATCCGGGCCCGCCTGGCCCCCGCCATTGACGCCGCTTTCCCGGCCGAAACCGAGATCGTCCTCTACGACCACGCCGCCGTCCTGCGAGGCCGCCCCTCCGCCGGCGTGAACATGGCCGAAACCCTGGACGTCATGAGCGACTGGAGCTACGGCCTGCCCTACGCCACCGTCCTGTCCAACGGGGAGGTGCTGGTCGTCTATTACGCAGGGCTCACGGAACGGATGGACGTGAAGTGGGTGCGCTTGTCCTGTTGAGAATCGTCACCAGCGCCGGCGGGCGGAAGTGGCTTCGAGTAGGTTGAAGGAATCATCTTGTTCGCGGTGGCACAGGGTAGACGGGTTGTTCAAGGGGTGCCTATGTTATGAAATGGCTACTTTAACTATAATGGCCCTAATGAGAGAAATTGCTGCCAGAGACGCCAAGAACCGCTTCGGCTCATTGCTCGACGCCGCCCAGAGCGGGCCCGTGCGTGTGACCAAGAAAGGTAGAGCGGTTGGCGTGATGATGTCGATGCAGCACTATGAACGCCTTCGTGGAGCTGCTTGGGAGCGTCTGACGGCAACGATGGATGCCTTGGGCCAACAAGCGTCCGCCAATGGCTTGACGGAATCCGGCCTCGAAACATTGCTGGCCGATGAAAGCTAAGCGGGTCGTTCTCGACACGAACGTTCTGATCAGTGCCGCACTTCGACCGAATGGGTCGCCGCGTGCTGTAGTTGATGCGGTGCAGGCGGAGAGTGGGGTAGAGATGATGGAGGCGGGAGGTATGGGCCATCGCAATTGCTTGTGGTTCCGCTTGTCCTGTTGAGAATCATCGCCAGCGCTTGCGGCGGGCAGGTTCCGGCTTGGGCGGTCCCCAGCGGTTCAGAAAGCGCTTGAACCTGCGGGCGTGGTAGGACTTGCCTTCTTCCAGCTTGGCGGTGTCCTGCGAGTGCAAAAGCTTCCCCTGGCCGTCCAGCACGAAGAAGTGGGGATAGCCGGCCACCTCGGGGTAGCGTGAGAGCACCTCTTCGTTCTCGTTCTCCGGGCTGTAGTTCACCTTGACCATCACGAAGTTCCGCTCCAGCAGGGCATTCAGCTTCCTTTTCGCCTTCAGGTAGTCGTCCAGCCGGTGGCACCAGCCGCACCACTCGCCTCCAACCTCGATCAGCACGTGCCTTCCGGAGCGTTTGGCCTCGGCCACGGCGGCGTCGATGTCTGCGGCGGCATCCCGCTTGGGATCGTACTGTTGGACCGGCTGGTACGCGGGGGCGGCCTGCTCGGCAGCCAACGCCGGCAGGAGAAGGGTGAGGATGGCCGGCAGCATGAAAAGCACCGATCGCCGCGTCCGCTTGGTTACCACGAGAAACCTCCCGGCCCTCCCCCATCATCGGGTCCACACCGCGCGTGACGATCTCCTTCAGACAATCCTAACGGATCAGGATGTTGCTGGCGTACTGTCCGGTTTCGCCGTCGATCGTGATCTCCGCAACCAGCCGGTATTCGCCGGGAGCGGAGGGCGTGTAGGCGCAGAGTTCGCCGACCGTTTCGGTTCCCTCGATGTCGGTCCATTCGGACTCCGGTCCGGCCCGGGTCTGCCACTTGGAATGGAGGACGGCGAAGTGGGTGGCGTCGATGAACACGTTTTCGACGGCGATGCAGCCTCCGCTCGAAACCGGGCCGAAACCGACCTGGCCGGGTGAGACCGAGAGCATCTCCAGCCGCACGAATCCATCGGCGCCGACTCCGACCCGCTCGAAGATGAGCAGGCCCGCCTCTTCGGTGCTGAGGTAGGCGTGCCTGCCGTCGGAACTGGCCGCGAAGTGTTGCGTGTGGCCGAAGTCGGGGATGGGGTTGTCGAACCGGTCCGGCTGCCAGGGGGCCACCAGGTCGGTCGGCTCCAGGGCGCCGTTCTCCGGCTGCCATCGCACGCCGAAGGCCGAATCCTTGCAGAACAGGTCGACCGCCGGGCTTCCTCTTCTTGCCATCCCTCCGCACCGGTTGTCGAAGGCGAAGTACCCGCGCGGCGGGAACCAGAATTGCGGCAGGCTGCCGACCGGCCGCGGACTGGCGGGATCGTCCTCCAGTTGGAACAGGTTCGACCGGGTGCCGTTGTCGTCGAAGGCGAACAGATAGCGGTCGTCGCTGCTGATCGCAATGGATCGCAGGTTACGCAAGCCCGGTTCGGTTTCTCCCGCCAGGGTGAGCTCTCCCGTTTCCCCGTCGCGCTCGAAGACCAGGACCGACGAGCGCGTGGCGGCGTAGAGGTGGCCGCCGCCGTTGGAGATCAGCGCGCGCCGCAGCCCGGGGACCGGCGTGGTCTGGACGTGGCGCAGATCGCTCGGCGAATCGAAGGCCAGAACCTGCAGTTGACCCTGCATGGGATCGACCGTATGGATGAACGATCCCCCGGAGTCCATGAAGACGTCGCCGCTGCAGTTGGGGGCGCCCTCCAGGTCCGTGACCGACAGCATGCCCTCGTCCCGAAGCTGGCGGTGGGTTCCGTCGGTCGCGGCCAACCGGCGCCAGGCCCCGCACCGATGGACATAGAGCGCGGCTCTGAGTCGATCCCAGATCAGCGAACTGTCTTCCAGGTCGTAGTCTCCCATCTCCTGAAGCAGGGTCAGATTTCCGGTCCGGGAGTCGCGGTCAAACACTTGCAGGCCAAGCCGGGAAGCCAGGTAGAGCACGGTTCCGCGGCCGTTGAGGGCCAGGCCGGCCGGGGCCCGAAGCGCCACCGGGGTCCCCTGGGCGTCCAGGTCTCCGTCGGCCAGGCTTCCCACGAACTTGAGCCAGACCGGGGCTTCACTTTCCTCCCAGTGCAAGGTGAACTCGCCGCCGGATTCGCCGCCGCGGCTCCCGAGCCGGATCCTGTAGCCGGTTCCCGCCTCGGCAAAAAAGACCAGCTCGATGGCGTAGGACTCCAGCCCTTCCGGCTGATGGCTGCTTCTGACGAACTCGAGCGGGCCCAGCCCCCGGAGGGTTTCCCGGTAGGCGGCCAGCACCCAGGGAGCGAAAGGCTCGTCGATCCGAAACCGGTACCACCCGGAAGCGGGCGCCTGGTACCGCCACCAGAGCGAGGACTGGCCCAGCGGGCCGATCCGTTCGCTCGGCTCCATGGTCGCAAAGCGATTCGACCCGGTGGTCGAACCCGAGGCTCCCGAAAGCGGCGCGGCGCTGTAGAAACGGTCGTTGCCGGGGGTGGGCCCCCAGACAATATTCGCGGCGGCCCCTGGTATTGAATAGGCTGAAAGATCACCGGTCGGAAAGCCGGCCGCGATCCAGTACCGTTGTCCGGCCACGGCCTCAAAGACGAAGTCGGACGGCTCCGCGTCCATTCGACTCTCGGCGACCAGGCGCAGGTCTTCGGTGGAGCTTCCGGTAAACACGGTCACCCGCAGCCTCGAATGGGTGGAAAACGGCAACAGAGACAGTCCCCCAGCCTCCGCCAGGCTCCAGGTGTAGCGGCCGTCCTCCGGCGCTTCCCACACCCACCAGTTCGTGCGGACACCGCTCTCGGGCGGCTCTCCCGGCTCCACGGTCGCAAAGGGGTCCACCACGATGGGCTGTTCCGACGACAGCGCACTCTCGATCGGTTCCGCACCTGCAATGTCGTCGTTCGGAGCGCGGGGAACGAAGGGCAGCGGCGACCATCTCAGCGGGTAGGAGCCTCCGGACGAATAGGCGGTGGGCTCGGCCACGGCGATGAGATATTCCCTTCCGGCTCCGGCGTTGACCACGGAGCGCTCCAGGGGAAAGTTCGATACCAGCCGGAGCCGGGGAATGCCGTCCGCGGCGGCGGCATCCCCGGGGAAGAGGTCCCTCCCGAAGACTCCGCTCTCGGTTGCGTCTTTCTCGAACACGAAGACACGCCGCGGTTCATCGCTCTCGAACAGCCACAGGCCGTCGCCGGGTGCGGTCCAGCGGTACCAGGTGGTGGCCGCCGCGAACCCGAACCATTCTCCGGGCTCCAGAGTGGCCCCCCGGTTGTTGCCCTGGACCATGCCGGCCGGCCCCTCGATCGGGATCGCCTCCGACAGGTTGTCGTTGGCGGGGCGGGACCCCTCGGCCCAGCGAAGCTCCAGGGCGGCGCCCCTGCCGTCTTTGCTCACCCGGATGCGATAGGTTCGCCCCTGCTCGGCGAAGAATGTCGATCCCCACTGGCCGGAGGCGATCTCCTGCAGCGCCGCGATGCGGTCCCCTCGATAGATGTCGATGCGGTCGTTGCGCATGTCCCCGCGATCCGTAGCCGGGGGAATGTCGAAATGGACCGGACCGTCGTACGGCGCCGTCCAGGTGTACCAGACCGAGCCGGCCGGGCGTCCCCGCCGGGAGGTGAACAGAGGCTCTCCCGGCTCCGGGGTGGCCGGCAGCAGATCCAGAGCCAGCGCTCCCTCCCCGCCCTCGATCGGGATCGCCGACAGGAAGTCGTCGTTGGGGGGCCTGCCGGTAACGCCGGATGGGGGCCGGCTGCCCGCGCCCAGGCCGACCGACACCGATGCCGCCCGCGCATTCCAGGCGCTCGCCGTAAAGTAGAGGCGCGCCGTGTCCGGCTCGCCGGCGTAGGAAACACTCAACTTGACGCCCCGGGCCTCCCCGACCGAGACTTCACCGAGCGGGATCGAGGACCCCAGGGGGACGGGTGCGGCCTCGATCACCTCCTGACCCGGGAATGCCGGGAGGTCGGGTTCGGGAACCTCGAGTTCGGACGATAGATCCACCGTCAGCCCATCCTGGCGGGACACCTCCACGGTGTGGATCCGCACCTGGTTGCAGCCGGATGGTCCCCCGGCGTCGCGGCAGTCGATGTGGAGCCGGGTTCCGGCCGCCACGTAGGCGTCCGTGCCCAGGGTCAGCGTCAGTTCCTGTTCCCGGCCGCCTTCGAGGGAGCTGCCGTCGGCCTCGATCTCCAGGTTCGGAGTGGAGGCGCCCCGGATCACCGTCCAGGCCAGCGCCGCCCGCGGCGGAGCGGTGTAGACGCGGTGGGCCGCCACCTTCGCCCGGTAGACTCCCGGTTGCGGGTTGCTGAGGATGATCCACTCCACGTTGTCCACGCGGGAGGACGAAACATGCTCTCCGCAGGCGACGGCGCCGCAATCGCCGTCCCGGTCGAGCCACAGGTCGAGATCGTTCAAAACGGCGCTGCCGATGGTGTCGGTGGGCGGCTCGTCCCAGGCCAGCACCAGGTCCAGGCGGCTGGCGCCTTCCGGCACCCGGATGTCCCGATAGGCGTACTCGCCGTCCCGCAGCTCGGAGACCGCGGCCCCGCCGGCCCAACCGTCGGCCCGATTCCGGTTGAGCACGCTGGTGCGGGCCGACACCTTGCCCAGTCCGTACTGGGCATGCAGCCTGCCGGGCCCGTCGCTGTTGGTCGCGGGGAATGCCCCGGCGCCCTCCAACCAGGGATCCGGCCGGATGGCGCCGGCCATCAGCCGAGCCCGGGTGAGCGCGGGCTGCTCGCGGAAGGCAGGGACCGCATCCAGCAGCAGGGCGGCCACTCCGGCCACGGCGGGCGACGAGAAACTGGTGCCGTTGAAGCGGACATGGCCCCCGCGGCTGCCCCCGCCCCGGGCCGAATGGATGCCGACTCCGGTGGCGACCACCTGGGGCGCCAGGCGTCCGTCGGAGGTGGGCCCGTGGCTGCTGAAGGCGGCGATGTCCCCGCTGTCCAGCACGGCGCCGACCGCCAGCGAGTTCTTGGCGCTGGCAAAGTCGGAAAAGCCGTTGATCCCTTCGTTCGATTGCGCGACGACATACAGTTGGCGGTGACTCCAGACGATGGAGTCGAGCTTGCGCTCATCGACATCCCTTCCCTCGAATTCCCGGGATGAATCACCCAGGCTCATATTGACGATCAGGGGTTTGACCGGGAGCGACGGACTGGCCGCTTCGGCGCACTCGGTGGGGCGGGCCAGGAAATCCATGGCTCGACTGACCCCGTCCCCGAATCCGAACCCGGAGCTGTTCAGGACCTTGGCGAAACGGACGTGGCGAACCGAAGGGGCCATGCCGGCGAAACGGGGTTCGATGGCGCCGTTTCCGAGGATGGTTCCGGTTACGGCGGTTCCGTGCAGGCCTGCATCGATCCACAGGTCCTCGGACTCGCTGGTCCCGCCGAACCCGAAAAAGCCGAGGTCCAGCGAGAAGTTGGCCCCGCACACGCTTTCCCGGTTGGACGCGATGTCGGGATGGTTGATATTGAGGCCGGTATCCATGACTCCGATGGGGACCGAGGCGCCGCCGATACCCGAGAATAGGCCGGGAGCCCCGTCGTATTGGCGCAGGGCATCGGCGCCCATGGCGGGGACAGCCGTGTCCAGCACGGATTCGACGATTCCGATGGGTTGGATGGCCAGCACGAAATCGGCCTCGGCAATCGCTTCCAGCCGAGCCCGGGGCAGGTTGGCCGCATAGACCCGGATGTCCGGGTCGAAGCGTCCCACCTCCGCCCCCAGGTCCTGCAGCGCCTGCCGCCAGCGGGCGTCGGGATCGTCGGTCATCAGGGTGATGAACACCGGCGTCATTTCCTGGGTGGAGGCGCCGGGAGATGGGTTCACCAGTGCTTGGGCGAGTTTCCTCTCAGGGGGCAGGGCGCCCAGCCCATCGACCTCAGGCAACGCCGCGATCGCGTGCAGAAGGGCCTCGTCGCCCGGAAGGCTGGCGCGAACGAGCACTCCCGAGGAACCGAGGATGCGGGCGCCCGTGCCCTGGAGCGCCTGCGCCAGGTCGTTGGCCGTGGCCTCCCCGGCGAGACGGATCCAGCCGAAGGACCAGTCCCGTCCGGCCGCGGCGGCCTGGTCGGACAGCATCTCGATCGAGGTCTCCGTCCCCAGCCAGTCCAGATCCAGCCGGGGGCGCACGCCCCCGGTGCCAACCTCGCCCTCGATTCGCTCCCGCGGCATCTCGCCGTGGTAGGAAACGAACGTATAGCCGGTGGGAGGAGAGGGAGAGGAGTCCTGCACGGACTGTTCGGAGACGGACGACGTGGCGGAAGATCGAGGCGCGACCTCAACGGCCGGTTCCCGGACGCCTGCGCGGCTCTCCTCGGAAATCCGGGCGGCGGCGGCTCGGGTCATGCCGGAGGCCTGTTCCCGGGTCAAACGCGCCTTTTCCCCACCCTCACCGGGGGAAGTCTCCGAAATGGCCACGCCGGCAGAGGCTGCGATCAGGCACAGGACCCCAAGAATCGTGAGGCTGGTTCTGAACGCTGTCCGCATGGTCGAGTTCCTTCCGGCCACTTCCCGGCTGTGCCGATTGAGACGTTCGGTCGCCTGTCGCTACCCCGATATCGAGATTTCTGAAATCACCCAGCTCCCGTCGTCGTTCCTGGCGGCCACGAAGGTGATCCGATATTGATTCACCGCGGCATTTCTCAAGTTGTGCGCTGTTGCCGAACAGGTGGTAAAGCCACCGATACTCAAGCAGCTCGTGCCGTTGGGGTTCACCGTGAACGTCCCGATCGGGCTTTCCCCGCTGTCGAGGCTGCATTGGCCTCCGGATCGAAGGACGGTTTCGCCGGTGCAAGCCTGGAGCTCGCCGGATTCCGTGGGCGTTGGGGCACCCGCTTCAGGTTTCATCGGATATACCAGGGTTCCATCGTTGGAACGGTTGTCGACCGATACCGCCCAAAGGTAGGTGGCGCCGCTTGTTTTCCACTCGATCCATCCGAAGTCTACCCTGGCGCTGATGGGTTTCTGCTGCCAGGAGTAGGGCGCCATTTCAAAACTGACGGTTTCGACCAGCCCGGACTCGTCCGAGACCTCGGCTTCAATCGAAACAGGCGCATCGCTTGGGTTGAAAGCGCCGATGTTGGTTCTTTGATCCTCGTTGACGCTGATTCCAAAATTGTAGGCCCGATCGCCTTCATCGACCAACGGGGCGATCCCATTGACCACCGGCGTGCTGAAACGGCCGTTCTCCGAGTCGGAATAGACTTCGGCCGTCAAGTAGAACTTGTAGCGGGAGTCCGCGGCATCGCCGGCCTCGCTGTCAATCTCGGACTCGAGCACGACCGATCCGTTTCCCGTATAGTCGAACACCGACCTGAAAAAATTGTCCCACCCCTTGTAGTGAGTCGCCGGCATGGAAATGATTTCCCGACCCACCAGGCCATTCGGACCGTAGAGAGTGGCCGTAATGGAATATTCATGCGAAGTCAGGTTGCCGATCACGACTCGGGTTCTGAAGCTTTTCACGTGCGCCGCCGTGGGAATCACGGCATGCGAAGTGGGTCGAGCGTATCCGAGCGCATTCACGTCGCGTTCCGAAACCGACGTATCCGCCAAGGCAAGCGTCCCGAGATGCACCGACAGGGCACAATATGCAATGAGATGTTTCATGTCTCTCTCTTGTTTCTTCTCTACGGATCCTCTCCGACTCGAGAGTGGTGACGTCCCTGGGCAATCCGTTCGGGAAGGCCGGAGTGGAAGTTCTTCCCTTTCCGCGTGGACTCCGGTCAACTGGTTCTTATTGTAGCAGGGAAATTTCGCCAGCTTTTTCGCCGAGGCCTTACTTGGTTGGAACGGCAGCGGGGTTGTTCTCCAGCGGCACACGATAGCCGACCCTGGTGCGCCCGGGATCGGATTGCACCTGGAGTGTGCCCTGTTCGCCGTAGCAGAGCCGCAGCCGGCGCCGAACATTCTCCAGGCCCTGTCCATCCTCCCGAAGTACGGACGACTGAAATCCCGGGCCGTCGTCGGAGACCGCAACCTCGAGGACACCGTCCTCCACGGCAGCGTCCAGGCGGATGCTTCCCCCCTCCACCTGCCTGCTAATGCCGTGCTTGACGGCATTCTCGACCAGGGGCTGGATCGACAGGGCCGGGATTTCCACCCGGAGGGCTTCACGGCTGACGTCGATCCGGGTGGCTAGGCGGGACCCCAGCCGCAAGCGCTCCACCTCCAGGTAGGCCTGGACGGTTCGGAGTTCCTCTTCCAATGGTACCTGCTGGCGATTGCCTTGCAGCAGGTAGCGAAAGATCTCGGCCAGGTTGACAACGGTGCGCCGGGCCTCGGCCGCCGCTCGCGGAATGAGCCCGTAGAGTGCATTGAGAGAGTTGAAGAGAAAGTGGGGGTTGATCTGCGCCCGCAGGGCCTGCAACTCCGCCCGGGTGGCCAGGCCCTGCAGCTCGGCGCGCCTCCGGCGAGCCACTTGCGCCACCACCTCGGTCGCCAGGCGGTTCAGATCCTCCAGGTCTTCACTGAGATAGCGCCTGCCGGCCAGCCGAGCGCTCAAGAGCAGCGCCTTCCGGTCTCCCTCGGCGAACCGTAGCGGCACCGCCACCTCGGCCCAGCGCCTGTGGCCAAGTTCCGAACTCTGGCCTCGATCCAGAATCTGGGGGCGCAGGCCCTCCCCGACAATCGCCTCGGCAACAGCACTTTCCTCCAGGAGCTCCACCCGGCGGGCCTTGGCGAAGGAAGCCGTTTCTTCGGCCGCCTGTCGCAGGAACTCCTCTTCGCTCCCGGCGCTGCCGGACAGGGCCTGGAGCCGCCCCAGCGCCGCCCTCAGGTTGCCCCTGCGGAAGACACGCCGCTCCACCCATCTCTGAAGGTAGCCGCGAGACCCGGAAAAACCAAGCAGGGCCAGGCCCACCCCGGTGATGGTCACAGCCAGTGAAAATCCTCCTTGCGGGGAGGCGGGATCGAGCTCCAAATCGAGCTCCAGCCGGCTCAACAGCCCGATCAGGCCCACCGCGAAAACCACCGCCAGCAGCGCATTCCCCAGGAAACGAATGAAGACGTCCAGCAGCAGAAAGCGGTATTCCTGCAGCAGCACCACCAGCGCCAGCGGGATGCCGGCATGGTGCACCAAGAGCTCGTAGGCCCAGGCTTCGGTTCCGTGCGCCTCGCCGAAGTGGACGAAGGAAACGGCGAACAGGAACAGGGCCATGGCGCCCAGCATGCGCATCCCCGCCCCCTTGCGTTGCTGCTGGTCCCTCCAGAGGACGAGGGCCGCCAGCACGGCCAGGGCTCCGAACCCGAAGGTGATGAGCTGCAGCCCGAACTGATGGGAAGTGACCTCGGCGCCGAAGATTTCAGCCAGATGGATGCCGCAGGCCAGCAATCCCACTCCGTAGCCGATCCAGCAGAGCAGGGATCGCCAGGAGCCCAGCGAGACGTGCAGCAGCACGCTCGGCAGCAGGCTCAAGGCGGCAAAGCTTCCCGCCACCATCACGCGTCGCGCCAGGCTGGGTGAATCGGCCGCCGCCAGCACTCCCAGCGAGCCGGCGTTCCATAACAGGGCCAGCAGGGCGGCCCCGCCCGGCAGCCGGATGTCCCCCAGGAGAGACCGTCGGCGGCTGCGCCACAGCAAATAGAGAAAACCGCTGAAGGCCGCCAGCCCAAAGATGTGCCCCAGGGTATTGACCAGCAGCGGAAGGTGAACGGTGGGTGGGTTGTCCATGGATCGCGCCTACTCTCATCAGTATACGATCTGAACGGTCAATTTCCATTGGGTTGGCGCCGCTGATGCATAATAGGGATTCTGAGAGCAAGGCCGGGACGCTCCCGGATCGCCCGTGGCGCAACGGCTGCCGCGCCAACCGGTGGGGCCGGCGGGCGGCTTCGCGGGGCCATGGCGGCTGCCGCATCGCGGCTCCACCCCGGCCCCCGACGCATTCCGCCCGCGGGTCGGATGGGGCCGCCGGTGCGGACGAACTTCCCGCCGGTGGAATCCCCTTCGGCCTTGAACGCCGAATCGGCTTATATGACCAGGCAATCATGTCCAGGGAACCCCTTCGAACGCTGGTGGTGGACGACGAACCCGTTTCCCGGCGGGTGCTGCTGGAGGATCTTGCCGAGATGGATGACATCTCGGTCGTCGGCGAAGCCGATAACGGCCAGCAGGCGCTCCAGCAAATCGAAAAGCTCCGGCCGGACCTGGTTCTGCTGGACATCCAGATGCCCTTGATGGACGGCTTCCAGGTGCTGCGGCAACTCCGGGGACCGCTGCCTTCCATCATCTTTGTGACCGCCTACAGTGAGCATGCCCTCAACGCCTTCGAGGTCGGCGCGGTCGACTATCTGCTGAAACCGTTCAGCCCGGATCGGCTGCAGACGGCCGTTGAGCGGGCCCAGGCGACCCTGGGCAACCGGCAGGAAGCCGTGGAGCGGGTAGCTCAAACGCTGGGGGCGGCCACGGCCGGGGAAAAGCGCGGGCTGGTGAAGATCGTGGCCAGGAAGGGTGAGGACTACCATCTGCTGGATCCGGATGAGGTCTATGCCTTCCAGGCCGACCGGGAAATCGTCTGGATCCGGACCCGCGACAAGAGCTACATGGCCACTCAGACCCTCCAGGCCATCGACGAGCGCTTCAACGACACCCAGTTTCAGCGAATCCACCGGGGCGTTCTGGTCAACCTCGACAAGGTCCGCAGGATAAGTCCTCTCAGCAGCCAACGCTGGCTCTTGACCCTGACCAACGGCCTGGAGTACACCGTGAGCAAACGGCAGACCCCCCTGCTCAGGGACATGCTGCGCTAGGCCAAAGGACTCACAGGTCCCCGGGAACCGCTTCGGACGCCCCGTGAGGATCCTGAGACCGATTGAACGGCCCACCCGATCACGCCCACGCCCAAAAATTTGCGATTCTCTCCGTTTCGGTAGTCCATTTAATCGGTCGTCGGTATAAGATGGGCAGGTTGTGACTCTGTCCAGCTTGCAGACGGACAGGTTGAGAATCACTCGCAAGGATCCGATTCAGGTTGCCGTCATGCGATTGGATCGATACATCAACGTCATTCTCCGCCGCCGGTGGCTGGTCGTCGGAGTGGCTTTGGCCGCCATTCTGGTCCTTGCCTCCGGCGCCCCCAACATCACCGTCACCAACGACTACCGCATCCTGTTCAGCGAGGACAACCCGCAACTGGCGGCCTTCGATGCGTTGGGAAACACCTACGCCTCTACCAACACGGCCCTGATCGCCGTGGCGCCTCGGGACGGCTCGGTGTTCACACGCGAGGTTTTGGGCGCCATCGAGGAATTGACCGAAGCCGGGTGGCGCACGCCCCATTCCACCCGGGTGGATTCGCTGACCAACTATACCCACAGCGAGGCATTCGGCGAGGACGACCTGGCGGTCGGACCGCTCGTCGAGGACGCCGGCTCATTGAGCGATGCCGACCTGGCGCGCGTCGAGTCGATCGCGCTGGAGGAGGTCGGCGTCGCCGGACGCCTGGTCTCTACCGACGGACGCGTGGGCGGGCTGACCATCAACTTCCTGCTGCCGGAGAATTCGGACCTGGCGGTGATCGAAATCACCGATCACATCAACGCCCTCCTCACCGCGGCCCGGGAACGCCATCCCGATATCTCCTATTACCTGACCGGCGACGTGGTCATGAATCGAGTGCTCGCCGAGACGACCGCAAACGACTTGCAATCCCTGGTGCCGATCGTGTTCCTGATCATCATCGTGAGCTCGGCTTTGCTGTTGAAGTCGGTTTTGGCGACGCTGGCCATCGTGAGCATGGTGGTGCTCGTCATCGTCGGCACCATGGGTTTCGCCGGCTGGACCGGCCAGGTCTTCAGCCCCGCCAGCGCCGGCGTGCCGATCATCGTCATGGCCATCGCCGTCGCCCACGCGGTCCACATCGTCACCAGCACTCTGGCGGGCCTCCGGTCGGGACAGAACCGTGACGACGCAATACGCAAGTCGCTTCGGATCAATGCCTACCCGGTCTTTCTGGCCGCGCTGACGACCACCATCGGATTTCTGAGCCTGAATGCCTCGGATTCGCCTCCCTTCCATGTCTTGGGCAATATGGTGGCCTTTGGCCTGGTGTGCATTTTCGTCTACTCGATGACGTTTCTGCCGGCCGTGCTATCGATTCTTCCGCTGCACCCGCTACCGACTCCATCCAACCGTCCCGGCTTCTTCGACCGCTTGGGCGCATTGGTGGTGGAACGGCGCAAGGTTCTGCTGGTGGTGGTCTCCATGGTGACAGTGGTGCTGATCGCCGGTGTTCCGCGGGTCGAGTTGAGCGACAACTGGACACGCTATTTCGATCAGCGTTACAGTTTCCGCAACGATACCGACTTCGTCATCGAGAACCTGACCGGACTGGATACGCTCGAGTACTCGCTGGATTCGGGGCACGAAGGCGGTATCACCGATCCGGCCTACCTGCGCACTGCCGATGCTTTTGCCAAATGGTACCGGGAGCAGCCGGAAGTGAACTTCGTTCAGTCGTTTCCCGACGTCATGAAACGCCTGAACAAGAACATGCACGGCGACGCCCCCGCCTACTATCGGATTCCGGAGGACCCGGCGCTGGCGGCCCAGAATCTGCTGCTGTACGAGCTGTCGCTGCCGCTCGGCAATGACTTGAACGACCGCATCGACGTCGCCAAGTCCGCCACCCGAATGACCGTTGTGGCCAACGCGTCCGCCCGGGGTCTGCGCGAGCTGGACAAGCGCGCACAGGAGTGGGTACGGACCAACGCACCCGGGTTGACCGGAGAAGCATCGGGCGTCACCATGGTATTCGCCCACTTGGCTCAGAGAAACATCGAGAGCATGCTGCGCAGCACCATCGCGGCCATGGCCCTGATTTCGTTGATCCTGGTCGTGACGTTCAAGAGCCTGCGCTTCGGCCTGGTCAGCCTGTTCCCCAACTTCATTCCGGCCGCCATGAGCTTCGGCTTGTGGGGCTACCTGGTCGGTCAGGTAGGTCTCTCCGCCTCGGTCGTCTGCGCCGTGGCCTTCGGCATCGTGGTGGACGATACCATTCATTTCATGAGCAAGTACCTGGAAGCCCGACGCGGGGGAGCCTCCCCGTCCGAGTCCGTGCGCTCCACCTTCCGGACCGTCGGTCATGCCTTGTGGACCACGACCGCGGTGTTGTCGGCCAGCTTTCTGGTGTTCGCTTCATCCGGATTTCAAGTCAGCTCCGTGCTGGGCCTGCTGGTCGCCATCACGCTGGGCTTTGCGCTTCTGGCCGATTTTCTGCTGCTCCCACCCCTGCTGATGGCCATCGATCGAGACAAATCATGAAACATCCCTATTCCCACCTTCGGCCGTACCTGTATTGCATGAGTTGTCTGGCCGTTTGGGCGTTTTTGTCCGCTCGGACTCCGGCTTTGAGCCAGGAGGCGGACCCGGAGGCCCGAGGCCTTAAGATCGCCGTGGACGCGCGCGCGCGCGGCGACGGCTTCGGTGATTTCAGCGCGCGTCAGACCATGGTGCTGCGCAACCGGGGCGGACAGGAGAGCCGGCGGCAGTTGCGTTTGCAGGTTCTGGAGGTGCCGGGAGAGGGAGACAAGAACCTGTTCGTGTTCGACGAGCCGCGCGACGTGAAGGGAACGGCTTTGCTGATCCACTCCCACAGGGAGAAAGATGACGAACAGTGGCTCTATCTGCCGGCGCTGCGACGGGTCAAGCGAATCAGCTCGTCGAACCAGTCCGGCTCCTTCATGGGCAGTGAGTTCGCCTACGAAGACATGGGCACCCCGGAGGTGGAGAAGTTTACCTATCGTTACCTGAGGGAGGAGCCGTGCGGGGATCTGACCTGCACCGTCTCGGAACGCATCCCGGCGAACCCGCGCTCCGGCTACAGCCGCCAGGTGGTCTGGCAGGACCGGGACGAGTTGCGCGTCTGGAAGGTGGACTACTACGATCGCAAGAACGCCCACCTGAAGACGCTTTCGGTTGCGGACTACCGCCGGTATCTGGAGCGCTACTGGTATGCCGGCAAGATGACCATGGTCAATCACATCACCGGCAAGAGCACGACTCTGACGTGGACGGATTTTCAATTCCGGAACAATCTGAACGAGAACGACTTCACACGAACAGGGCTGAGACGAATCCGTTGACGAGGTGGCGCAGGCTCCCTATCCACATCGTTCTCGTTTCGATTTGGGTGGCCTTGTTCGGGGTGGCTCCAGGGTTTTCGGCTCCGCCCATTGACTTCGATTTTTCCGGAAACGTCCGTCTGGAGAGCCGCTGGCATCCCTGGTCCGGGGCCTTTCCGGAGCAGAGCTGGCACGCCAGCGGGGTGGTGGCGGAGCCGGAATTCTACCTGGAAGACACCCGCGGCCGCAGCCTTACCCTGACCCCCTTTTTCCGCTACGACAGCGCCGACCCTCGCCGGACCCATTTCGACCTGCGCGAGGCCTATCTGCTGTTGTTCGGCCAGAGGGACAGCGGTGAATGGGAGTTGCGCCTCGGTGTCGACCGGGTGTTCTGGGGGGTGGCGGAATCGCGCCACCTGGTCGACATCGTCAACCAGACCGATCTGATCGAACACCCCGACGAAGAGGAAAAGCTGGGCCAGCCCATGGCCCATCTCACCTGGTCCGCAGATTGGGGCGTGGTCGAGGTTTTCGGCATGCCCTACCACCGCGCCCGCACGTTTCCGGGACCCGGCGGCCGCCTGCGCTACTTGCTGAACGTCGACAAGGACAACCCTCTCTACGAGAGCCGCGCCAAGCAGTGGCACTTCGATGTCGCAGCCCGCTACAGCCACAGTTTCGGCCCCCTGGACATCGGCGCCAGCCTCTTTGACGGCACCAGCCGCGAACCCTTTCTCCAACCGGAGCTGAGCTCACGGGGCGTTCCGGTTCTGCGGCCCTACTACGAGCAGATCCGCCAGTTGGGCCTGGACGCGCAGCTCACGCTCGGCGCCTGGCTGCTCAAGCTCGAAACCATTCAGCGTTCAGGCGCGCGCAACCTTCGGGGGGTGAAGCAGAACTACGGAGCGATGGTCTCCGGGTTTGAATACACCTTCTACACGGTGGGAGGATCGGACCACGACATCAGTCTTCTGGGCGAGTGGAACTACGACGGGCGGGCGGGCAACGCAACCAATTTCTTCGACAACGACGTCTTCGTGGCCACGCGGTGGGCGCCCAACGACGTCCAGGGGACGGAGTTGCTGGCCGGCATCATGTTCGACGCGACCCGCTCCTCGCAGGTCGTGAGCCTGGAATTCAACCGGCGCATTACGGATCGGTGGTCGCTCAGCGTGGAATCGATCGCCTTTCCCCGCGTGGACGAATCCGACATCCTCCACCAGACGCGTCGCGACAGCTTCTTTTCGTTCAGCTTTGTCTACAATTTCTAGCCGGCAGTCGCCGGGAGCTCGACTTGGGCTCTGTGACCGTCGCAAGAGAGGCCGAGAAAGCCTTGGGGGATGGCGTCCCTCGGGCTTGCAGGCGGGGTGAGTCGTTTGCAGCCCGAGCTACAGGACATTCCTTGTCAGATAGAGGGTGGCCGCTTCCCCGAGCAGCACGGCCAGGATGAAAAGGGCGATGGCCCGGCCGCCCCTCATGTCGCAGGAGAACGAGAACGCCTTCCACATCAGGGTGACCATCCAGACCAACCCGGTCAACGTCACCAGGATCGCGGCGACAAGTCCGGAAAAGGCGTCGCCGTCGAGCTCACCTCCCAGGAGGGCCGCGGCCAGCCCGTCGAAAGCGTCCTGGATCAAGGGAAGGTTGCAGATCGCGGCCACCGGGAGCAGGGGCATCCGGGCCAGGGCCTGTGTGCCTGCAATGTCGACCAGCCGAACCGCGCTCTTGCTGAAGAGCAGAGCGACCAGCAGCAACAGCAGAGTGAAAACGGCCCAGTTCACCAGCCCTTCCACCACCGGCACCCACAGCGCAACCTCGTTGCCGGCATGCACGTCGAGCAACCCATCGAAGTGCATGCCGGCGCCGGCGGCCACCACTCCCGCAGCGACAATCCCGGCAAGCCCGATAACCAGGGAACGGAGTCCGGCGATGCGAATGAAGGGATTGAACAGCCAACGGGCAATGGTCATCATCTCTGAATGAGATTTGAAACTTGCCGATTCCAGCTTTTGTGCCTCTCGTGGTGATTCGGGCACAGGCGGGAAAGACGATTGCCGTCCGGCCGCCGGGTCAGGCGAGGACTTCCTTGATGGGCCGGCCGCCCAGGTCGGTGAGCCGCTTGAGGCGGCCCGCGTGGTAGTAGGTCAGGCGCATGTCGTCCAGACCCATCAGGCGAAGGATGGTGGCGTGCAGGTCGTGCAGGTGGTAGACGTTCTCGGCGGCCTTGATGCCCAGTTCGTCGGTATTGCCGACCACCGTGCCTCCCTTGATCCCCCCGCCGGCGAACCACATCACCATGGCTTCCTTGTTGTGGTCACGGCCGGGGTTGGAACGGAAGAAGGACATGGAGTTGTCGGCCGTGCGCCCGAACTCGCCACCCCACACCAGCAGGGTCTGGTCCAGCAGGCCCCGCTGCTTCAGGTCCTTGAGGAGGGCGGCCACCGGCCGGTCGGTCTCATAGCCGCGTCTGCGATGCTCGGCGGCAATATTCTCGTGGGAGTCCCAGCCGCTGCAGTAGACCTGCACGTAGCGCACCCCGCGCTCCACCAGGCGCCGGGCCATCAGGCACTTGCGCGCCATGGGCTCGGTGATCCTGTCGTTGAGCCCGTAGAGCTCCTTGGTCTTCTCCGACTCGCTGTCGATATCCAGGGCCCCCGGGACGGCGAACTGCATGCGGAAGGCCAGCTCGTAATTCTTCATGCGGGTCAGCAGTCCGCTGTTGGAGGGGTCCGACTCCAGGTAGGGCTCGTTCAGCTCATTCAGAAGCTTGACGCTGGCCTCCTGTTCCTCCCGCCCCGTCCCCGCGGGCGGCTGCAGATCCACGATGGGGACGCCGTCGGGGTTGAGCATGGTGCCGTGACAGGCCGCCGGCAGATAGGCGTTGGAGTAGTTGACCGCCCCTCCCGATATGCCGCGCCGCCGGTCCGGCAACACCACGAAGGAAGGCAGGTTCTGGTTCTCGCTGCCCAGGCCGTAGATCAGCCAGGAGCCCACCGATGGACTTCCCGGAATGGAGACCCCGGTGTTCATCAGAAAGCACCCGGCCGGATGGTTGTGGGAATCGGTGTGCAGCGACCGGACCACCGCGATGTCGTCCACGCAGGTCGACAGGTGGGGAAAGATCTCCGAAACCTCCATGCCGCACTGCCCGTGCCTGGCGAACTTGAATGGGCTGCCCACGTAGATCCGTTTTTCCATGCTGCCATAGATCCGGGTGACCGGGGTCCCGTGGTGCTTGTCCAGTGCGGGCTTGGGATCGAAGGTGTCCATCTGGCTGGGAGCGCCTTCCATGAAGAGGAAAATGCAGGACTTGGCCTTGCTCTCAAAATGGGGAGCCTTGGGCAGAAGGGGATCCTCCAGCCGGGGGCGGGAGCCGCGAAGCGTGTCCTGGAAGAGCAGCGAGGACAGGGCCAGGCTTCCGAGCCCGCGGCCGAACCGGAACAGGAAGTCCCTGCGCCCCAATCCGCCCAGGCGAGGGTCGGGGCCGGGCTCGACCTGCCCGCAGAAGCTGAATTCAGGTTTTGGCATGGGGGACTCCTTGTTGGATACGGCTGTCCTTGGCCCTATTCCAGGAACACGAACTCGTTCATGTTGAGCAGCACCAGGCAGAGGCCGGCCAGCGAGTACTTCCGGGATCCTTGCCGAGTCGCCGCCTGCGGCGCCACCCCGGCGCCACCCGAAAAGGAGATGGCCTTCAGGGTCAACTCGCGGCTCTCGCCGGGCAGGTCCCGGCTTCCTCCCAGGAAAGACAGGCATTTCTGCTTTTCCGAGGGGGAGGGCGGCCGCTGCAGGGCCAGTTGGAAGGCCCGCTCGATCTGCCGCTCCGGATCGGCCCCCACCTCTCTGACGATGCGCCGGGCCATGGCCCGGCTCTGTTGATGGGAGAAGTCGCTGTTGAAGAGGGCAAACACCTGGGGAGTCACCGTGGTCACTCCCCGCACGGGACAGGTCTCCTGTATATTGGGTCCATCGAAGGCGCTGATCATGGGCGACTGCAGGGAGCGGCACTGCAGCATGTAGGCGGTCCGCCGGTTCCGGTCCTCGACCGGTGAAGCCTCCCACCAGGTGCCGGCCCGATCCATGACCTCCTGGTCGATCCGGGGAAAGAAGGGCGGGCCTCCCTGCAAGGGATTCAGCTCGCCGCTGACCGCCAGCAGGCTGTCGCGAATGACCTCGGCCTCCAGGCGAATGGGGCTGCGCTTCCACAGGTAGCGGTTGGCGCTGTCGATCTCCTCGTAGGCCTCCCACCGGGGATGGCGCAGGGCCTGCTGGTAGGTGTTCGACTGCAGAATCAGGCGGTGGATCGCCTTGACGCTCCACCCGCTCCGAATGAATTTCCAGGCCAGCCAGTCGATGAGCTCGGGATGGCGGGTCCCGCCTCCGTTCTTCCCCAGGTCGCTGGGTTGGGGCACCAGCCCCGTGCCGAAGTGGTACTGCCAGATGCGATTCACCATCACCCTTGCGGTGAGCGGGTTGTCGGGACTTGCGATCCACTCGGCCAGCACCTTGCGACGGCTGGACAGCCCCTCCAGGTTCACCGGGTCGGAGTGCCCCGTCACCGCGCTGAGAAAGCCCGGCTGCACTTCTTCCCCTCTCAAGAGGTAGTTGCCGCCCTTCAGCACGTACGTGCCCACCGAGTCCCGCAGGGGGGAATCGGAAGCCGTGAAGGCCATGGGCTTGAAATAGCCCGGGTTGTTGGGGTTGGCGAAGCGGGTGGTTTGCTTGCGCAGCAACTGGTAAAGATCCTGCTCCTCCTTGCTGAAGAGCACTCCATCGTTCATGGCCCATCTCAGATCGGTGTCGGTGACCTCCAGGGCCCAGTCCTTGAGATCCTGGGCCATCACCGGCGAGCGGTGGGCCTTCATGCGGGCCTTGAACTCGGCCTTCTTTCGTTCTCCCAGTGCCTTTCGTGATTCCAGGACGGTGTCCCAGGCGGCAGCCTTCTCTTTCCAGACCTCGGGCTGCCGGCCCGCCAATTCGAACTCGGTAAAGGGGACGGGCGCGGCCTTGAGCAGCAGCGGGGCGAAGAAGGCCTCCAGCCGGTAGTAGTCGCGGGTGGGGATCGGGTCGTACTTGTGGTCGTGGCAGCGGGCGCAACCCAGGGTCATGCCCAGGAAGACCGAACCGGTGGTCCCCACCACGTCATTGAGGACATCCCGGCGCCGCTCGGGACCCCTGTCCCGCTGCACCGGAATCCATTGGTAGAGAAACCCGGTGCCCAGCTTGGCCTCGTCCCCGAAGTGCCGGTAGGCATCGCCGGCGATCTGTTCCTTGATGAACCGATCGTAGGGGCGATCCTGGTTGAAAGCCCGGATCACGTAGTCCCGGTATCGCCACAGATGGGAGCGGGCATCGTCGGTCGACTCTCCCCCGGTGTCGGCGTAGCGAACCAGGTCGAGCCAGTGCCGGCCCCAGCGGACCCCGTATTCGGAACGGGACAGCAGGCTCTCGATCTCCCGGGCATAGGCCGCGGAGGAGGAGTCCCCCAGAAAGCGTTGGGCTTCCTCCGGCGTGGGCGGCAGGCCGATCAGGCCGAAATAGATGCGCCGCAGGCGAGCCCGCTCGGAGGCAGGCGGCGCCGGAACCATTTCCTTTTCTTCCAGCTTGGACAGGATGAAGGCGTCCACCCCGTTCCTGACCCAGGATCGGTCTTGCACCTCGGGCAGCCGAGGCTCGGCCAAGGCTGTCCAGGGCCAGGAAAGCGACGGCTCCTCGGCCCCGACGCCGGCATCCGCCGGCAGCTCGTCAATCCATCGGGAAATGGCGGCGATGTCGGCTTCCGGCAGCGGACTGCCGGTCAGAGGCATCCGGGGCTGCTTTTCCCCCGTGAGGTACTGGATGAGGGGACTGGCGCTGCTCTTTCCAGCCAGCACGGCGGGACCGGAAAGGGCGCCTCCCTCGAGAATATCGGCTAGGTTCTCCAGAGCCAGTCCACTTTGGCGGGTTTCCGCGCCGTGACAGGCCAGGCAGTTGCGGCTCAGGATGGGCCGGATTTCGCGCTGAAAGCGGTCCTCCGACTCGGACGGGACGGCAGCCGACTCGCCGGCGGCGGGAAGCGCCAGGGCCAGCACAAAACAGGAAACCAGCAAAGGGCGAAACGAAAGGGTCATTTGGCGGTAAGAACCCAAGGCAATATGAGCTTTGTTGGAAGGGTAAAATTACCTTTAAGGGCTTGAAAAGTCAACTTCAAAGCCGTCAATGTCCCAGTTTGACAAGAAATGGTGGGGCAGAAGATTTTCAACACCCAGCGCTCTGCTCAATAGCTGCAGTCCTTGCGAGACGGTATCCCTGCTGCCAAAAAGTAGTGTATTTCCTCTAATACCCTACACGGCTTGGTGTTATGCCGTTGGTCTACGTGACAGGTCCAGATGAGCGGGAGGACGGTAGGGAGCAAGCTCATGCCCGGGCCGAGACGGCTCCATGAAGGTTATTGAATCGTAGAAATCGTCCAATGCAACAAATAGACCGTTCTCTTCCGCCCACTTGCGCATCCGCTGGTTGCAGGAACGACCCCAGGAGAGAATTTCCACACGCCAGCCTCGTTTGTGCATGCGCTCCAACGTGCTGTGAAAGCCCGCACCCTCAAGGTAGCCTGCACCATCGCCAGTCAAAAGCACCACGATTCCGGGATCACCGTTGTAGTCGAGCGCATCCTCCAGCATGCGCAATTGGAGCAATCGATCGGGCATGTCCTGCTCACTTCGCTCCTGGTTGCCGCGGTCGAACAACTGCACCGTAACGCCATTGCGCTCCATCCTGTTCCACAACTGACGCATCTCCGGTGGTACTGAACCTGCGGCAATGGCTCTTTCTACCGGTCGGTCTGCCTGAGCCAGATGAAGGATGTTGTCAAAGTGTATACGGACGCGGAAGCGGGCGTTGGGACCTTCATTGCGTTCCTCGGCAAAGCGTTGAGCTTCAAGAAAAATATTCGAATTGTCCCAGTAAATGAAAACCTTATCCATGTCGATTCATCTTGCAGTTGTCGTCAATCGCCTTGAGATCTTACTTTGATCATCCGATCCTAGCAAGATGGATCACCACGTGGTGAACCTGACTGTCCGCCCTCGTCATTCGAGGGGCCTGACCCGCCGACAAGGTAACGCCTTTATTATCAAACACAACTCACAGGTCATCTTGTCGGTCCGTTGGGAATCTCGGATTGGAAGCAAATCGAACAAAGACAACCAAGCGAATGTAGAAGGTCTGGAGGTCCTTCCCGGCTGACTACCATCAACATTGTTGTAGACCAACGCGCCGGCGGGACCCGCTTCAGTCCAAGCCGGTCCGCTCTCTCCAGATCGTCAGCCCGGCCAGGTTTCCCTGCTTGCGGCCGCCCATCAGCAGGCTGGCGACGTAGGCGATCCCGAACAGCAGCAGGTTGGCGAAGGTGCTGACCCAGAAGTTGTCGGGCATGGCCGCGGCCAACCCCGGAAACATCCCGCTTCCCAGCGGCGTATCCATGAACAGCCAGCCGGCTACCGACAGCACGGTAACGGCGGTGGCCGTCATGGCCGCCCGGCTGTTGACCCGGAGAGTCACGAAACCGACCAGGAACAGGCTGAGCAACCCCCCGCCCATGACCGACAGCAGCATTCGCTGCAGGTCGTCCAGGGTCTCGGACACCCGGTAGAAGTGGATGCCGCAGGCGGTGCTGATCATCGCCAGGCTGAACAGCAGGCTCACCAGCTTCCCCACCCTGCCGTAGTGTATCGGATCCCTGTCCTTGACCCAGAGCCTCCTGTAGAAGTCGTTGGTGACGGTAGCGGCGGTAGCGTTGATGCTGGAATCCAGGGTGGACATGGCCGAGGCCAGCAAACCCGAAAGCACGAAGCCGCCCACGCCGGCCGGAACCTCGGTCAGGATGAAGCGGGGAAAAACGGCATCGGGAGGCAGGCCCTCCAGCCCCGTCCCCGGCACCACCTTGACATAGACGTAGAGGCAGGTACCCAGAAACAGGTAGTAGCTCCAGGTCGGCACCGACAGCCAGCAACCGATCCAGGCTCCCCGGGCGGCCGCCCTGTCGCTGGCCGCGGCGGCATAGCGCTGCACGTTGGTCTGATCGGTGCCCATCAGGTGCATCAGGATCATGAACTCGGCAAACAGGTAGGCCCAGAGGGTCTTCCCCTGAAGGCTCAGGGTGGGATCGCCCAAGTCGAACTTGTTGTCGGCTGCGGCCACCCGAATCAACTCGGAGAATCCTCCGGGAATCTGGGAAAGGATGATGGGCAGGCAAAGCAGACCCCCGCCGATCAGGGCGATGCCCTGGAAGACGTCGGTCCAGATCACGGCCCTCAGTCCGCCCACCACGGTGTAGATCGATACCAACACTCCCCCGGCCACGATGATGGCCGGCACCGAGCTCTCCCCCGTCCCCAGGATGGACTGGATTGCCAGAGAGACCGTGTAGAGCACCATCCCCGTGCGAATGAAATGAAACAGGACAAAGGTGCCGGCGGCATACATCCTGGCCCAGAGCCCGAACCGCCGTTCCAGGTACTCGTAGGCCGAGTTGACCCGGGTCGACCGGTACATGGGAATGAACAGGTGGACCGCGATCGCGATGGCGGGAACGTAGCCGAAATGGGACACGAAGTTCCGCCAGTTCCCCTCGCCGTAGGCGAAGGCCGGCAGCGCCAGAAAGGTGACGGAGCTGACGATGGTGGCCATCAGGGAGAACCCGATGACCCATCCCGGCATGGACCGGCCCGCCAGGAAATAGCCCTCGTCGGTCTGGCTGGATCGGGCGGAGCGCACGCCGATCAGGACGAGCAACGCGAAGCTGGCGGCCACCACCAGTTGATCCAGCAACCTGATCTCAAGTCCGATCATATTCCTTATCCGTTTGCCCGGGATCGGAGGTCAACAGTACCCCGATCTCCCAGCGGTGTCTTCCGGTTCTAACGTCTCGGCCATACCAGCGCGCCCAGTGAAACTCCCGCCAATGCGGCCCAGACCAGGGCCGCCGCCTCCAGTCCGGCCAGTCCCCGTGTGAGAGACTGCAAGCCAACCAGGAAACCTACGGCCATGCCGGCCCGAGCCCGGGCCGAAGAAAGGGGCTTCCCAGTGACGTCGGCCAAGGATGCCACTGAACGGGTCTGCCACATCGTCAAGCCATAACCGAGTCCAATGAGCAGGAGCAGCCCCGCCGCGGTTGCAGGCGGGCTCTCCGTAAGCCCGGGCAGTCCCTCCCGATTCAGGCAGAGTCCGGCAGCCGCCAGGCAGATGCCGGAATATATCCACTGACGGCGAGCCCGCTCCGCCATGGAAGCATCCAGGCCAAAGGCCAGGGCACCGGTCAACGCCATCCCGGGAAGAGACGCGGCGAAAGTTCCCCAAGCCGTTAGCGCCGTCACAAAAACCGAATCGATGGCTTTGGGCGGCAGACCGACGCTGCGGGTAACGATACGCACCTGAAAAACGGCCGAATACAGGATCAGCAGGCTGGATGATTCCACCGTGAGGAAGGCGCCAAAGGTCAAAAGCAGGCTGACGAAGGCGACCCGTTCCAGATCGGGAACCAGCTCGCGAGCCAGAGACCACCCTCCCACCGTCACCGCCACCCCGAAAAAGGCCGCTTCCCCGACACCCGGCAACCCGCTTCCTTGCAGGAAGGCCACCGCGCCCGCAACGCCGGCGGCCGGCGGCAGCAGAAGCAGGACGGCGCGGTTGGTGGGATATCGAGGATCGATCACTCGCGGAAGCGAGGTGAAGCGATAGAGGAGGCGGTAGAGGGAGATCACGGGTCCCTGCCGGGTCGGGAATGGAGCAACGCCCATTCTACCCGCAACTTTTGTCTCAATGGAACCGCGCCGCGAGTTTACAATGACTTGCCAACCGGCGTTCGGCGATTGGGGCGGGAGCCGTCCTGCCGCGTAGCATCGACAGCGATCCGTAGCCTGAAACATTGGAGGGATTATCCAAGAGGGCCCGATAAGAGCCATCCACAAAGGAAAACGGCGAACCACGAATGGACACGAATGAACACCAATAGGCGGATCGATGACGCGCCCCTGTTTCATCCTGCATGATCCGTCCCGTTGTCTCGGACGGCGGCCCCACTAACCAGCTTCGTTCGAGGTCGTCCCATGTATGCTTTCCTGGACCTCTTTTTCATGGTCTTCCACACCGTTCAGATCGTTTTCAACCTGACGGGATGGATCTGGAGGCGAACCCGCCGCTTTCACCTGGGGTTGATGATCCTCACCCTCTTCTCCTGGTTCGGCCTGGGATGGTTCTACGGCTTCGGCTACTGCCCCAGCACCGACTGGCACTGGCAGATTAAGGAAGCCATGGGCGAAACCGGGCTTCCGAACTCGTTTATCAAGTACTACATGGACCGGCTGACGGGAGGGGATTGGGATCCGGACCTGCTGGACGCCTCGGTGGTATTCTTCGGAGTGGCCGCCCTGGGGGTCTCGGCCTGGGTCAACTGGCGGGATTGGAGGCTCCAGGCTGCCGGCCGGCGTTCCGCCAGCGGCTGAAGCCCGGCCTGAATCAACAGGATCGACGGACTCCAAGCTTGCCCAAAGCCGCCGCCCGGGCGCAAAGGAACTTATCTTCTCCTCGTTCTTCTTCGTGCCCCTTCGTGGTCCTTCGTGCCCCTTGGTGGATATCTTTTGTCCTTCATGGATCGATCGCCGACGTTTCGAGGAATAGCGCCTAAACCGTCAGGCAGCGGTCCCGGGCAGCCACTTCCCAGCGCTCCAGGATGCGTCCCCGGCTGACCACCACCACATCCTTGTTCAAGGCGGTGGTGGGGCAGATGTGCCAGGGAATGGCCGTCAATTCGTCTCCAGGGCGCAAATCCCCGGCGCGGGAGGTCTCAATCACCAGGTGCTCTTCGTTCTGCAGGACCAGCTCGGCGTCGGGCAATTGGGGAAAAACCGCCCGCGTTTCCATGGGTTGGTCGGAAGCCACGGCTTTGTAGCCCAGGTCCAGCGTGACCCGGTTCTCCCCCGGCAGGCTGATGACGCGGGTCAGAACGACGGCTGCCGGGACAAAGGGAAGATCGGGGAAACCGGTTCCGTATCCGGCGTCGTGGATGATACAGGCGCCCGGGCTGAGCTCGATGGCCGGATCGTCCATCCCGGCATAGACGGGAAAGGTGACCGACCCTCCGCAGACCAGGCGCGGCACCTCCCAGCCGGCATCCGTCAACTCCCGGCGAAAGCCGTCCACCTCCCGGAAATGCTCCTTCACGGCGGCCGTCCGTTCCGCCAGTGAAGGATGGCGCAAATGGCCGTCGTAAACATGAAATCCCCCCGTCTGCAGCCCCGGGCTTTCGGCGATCTGGCCGTAGAGCCGGCGGGCACGGCTGCCGACCGGAAGACCGGTGCGCTGCTGGCCGGTATCCAGGTCCAGCAGGACTTCCACCCGTTGTCCGGCCCCGGCCATCGCCCTGGACAGGGCTTCCACCGGTTCGGGGTGGTCGGCGATCGCCATGAACCGGACCTCGGGAAAGGCTTGCACGAAGCGCACGGCCCGCTCGATGTTGCGCCCCACCAGGTGGTAGGCCAGCAACACATCCCGCGCGCCGGCCTGCGCCAGCATCTCGCACTCGGCAAAAGTGGCCGCCTTGAACTTGTCGATCCCCTGCTGCATCTGCAGTTGGACGACCTCGCGGGTCTTGTGGGTCTTCACGTGGGGACGCAGGCGGGCCGGATCTCCGGCCATGGCCACCATCCGGTCCAGGTTTTCCCGGACCAGCTCCAGAAAGACCACCAGCGCCGGCGTGGCGAGCCGGCGGCTGTCTTCGATGCGGTATCGATCGGGCATGCGTCTTCCCTAACCCGCGGATTCGGCGGCGCGGGCGCGGTCGACCTCGCCGGTCTGCACCAACAACAACAGAAGGACCGGGATGATGGTCATGACGCCCAACCACCAGAACGCCGACTGGTAGGAAACCAGATTGTCCGGCACGCCGCCATGCAGCCAGATCAACCATTCTCGTAGCGGGCCGGCCGCCCAGTTCCCGATGACGTGGGAAACGTTGGATAGCGTCATATAGGTGGTGAACACCGTTCCCGCGGCCACGGTCCAGGAAATCCTCATGGCCATGGAGAGGAACCCGACCGAACCGATGGCCGCCAGGGTCTCGTAGGAAAGCACATAGGACATGGCGAACCAGTTCTCGTTCCAAAGGCCGGGGAATGCCGCGAAAATCATGGCTGCCGCCCCGTAGCCAATATAGCCGACAGCAAGAATCAAACGCCTGCCGTAGCGGTCGGCCAGATACCCTCCCATCACGGCGCCCACGATTATGGGAGCGGTGGCATACAGACCGGAGGCTCTGGAGAACTCCACATCCGTCCAGCGCGGATTCAGGTGCTGGGTGTAGAGCGTGTTGGACAGGACCTCGTTGACCCCCAACCCGATCAGCTTCAGCAGCGTGAACAGGATGAAGACCCAGGTTGTCGTCAGCGAAAACGCCCTGAGAACACTGCCCAGGGTCGCTAACGGGTTGCGTACGCTCTGAACGGCGGAGGAGCCGGCCCTGCCGGCGCTCCAGGGGAACCGCTTCTCGCCCCGCCGCTCCAGGAAGACTATGGGGACCAGCATGATGGCCAGCAGCAACAGCACCTGAACGGCCGCGCAGGCCTCCAGCCCCCACACGTTGATTACATGGGAAAGACTCCAGGCGCCCACGCCTTTGCCGATGAGCTTGGAGGCCCACATCAAGCCGTTGGTCCGCCCCTGCTCGTGCGGTGGCAGAATGTCGACCGCCAGGGCGTCGGTGCAGACGTCCTGCAGGGAGGCGAAGCAGTTGTGCAGGAAGTACATGTAGAGGATGAACTTCAACTCCTGGGAGGGGTCGGCGATGCCGATGAATCCCAGCAGCGTCAGGGCCATCATCAACTCGGAACCGATGATCCAGGGCCGTCTTCTCCCCATGGAGCGAATGGTGAAGCTGTCCATCAAGGGGGCCCAGATCAGCTTGAAGGACCAGGGCACCAGGATGATGGCCTTGAGGTTGCCGATATCGCTGTCGGAAATCTGGTAATTGTAGGAGAGGTAGGAGGGCAGCGAAATCAGCATGAACCCCCAGGGAATCCCCTGGGCGAAATAGAGCGCGCAAAGGGTCACCGTTCGCTGCCATCGAGTGTCGACCAAGGCCATGGAAAGTACCGACCTCCCGGGTGTTCTCAGTACCTGCCCCGCCGGAGCAGCCCAAACTCTACCAGCCGCCTACCCTTCCTGCAAGGGACACTGAAGCCTTGTGGGGAGCAACTGTAATCACTCCCCCCTTGAGGGGGAGTCGGAGAGACGGCGCAGTCTGCCGTCGAGCCGGTGGGGGGCCGACTGCCCATCCCGCAAGCCATTGCCTGCCGGTCTATGGCACTCCTCCGGCTATTCTGTTACGACATAGATCGGGCTGGACCAGGCCATGTGCCCATCCTCCTGTACCACTTTCACCAGGATCGGATTGTCCCCCTGGCGGCAGTCTCCGGCGGGAAGCCTGAAGGTGAACTCACAATGAGCCGGGCCGTTAGCGGCCGGCAGCCTGTAGAGCGAAATTCGCTTGTCCAGGCCGCCCAGCGCCCAGCTTCTGCCCTCTCCCCCCAGGCCTTCCAGCCCCACCTCGAAACGGGTCTGACGGGTCTCCACCCGAACCCGCCCGGCTTCGGCCCGGGCCAGGTCCAGGATCAGGCCGGCCACCCCCCCGGTGGTGATGGATTCCCAATCGAGCCGCCCGGGGCCGGTTTGCCGGCAGGGAAGATCAGGATTGTGGAAATTGAGGGCGGTCACCCCTTGAATCCGATTGCCGGACAGGGTCAATGACCCCTTCCAGTCGACCTGCCGGCCTCTCCCCCGCACCTCGGCTCCCTCCCAGAGCAGCTTGATCCGGTTGGAAAGATCGGCGGCGGTGCCAGTTCGAAAACACTTCACCACCTGCATCCCGTTGCGGACCTCCACCCGCTCGATGGGAGCGGTTCCGCAGACCCGGATGCGAAACTCGAGCGCAGAGCCGGACCGAACGGGGAGCAGTCCCCCCATCGGAACCCCATCTTCGGTTTCGACATCCAGATAAATGCGAGCGCCGGTGGTTGCGTAAACCCGCCGGGCCCGGTAGGCCTCCCACACGCTTTCGCGGGTCAGGCTCTCGGCCAGGACGCAGGTGAGCCCCCCGTAGCTGCCGAAGTTGCCGGCCCCCGGATAGCTGGCTCCGGGGCGGCCCTTGTGCCCGTCGGAATTGGCCACGATCGCCAGGCGATGCCCTTGGGCAAAAGCGTCCGCCAACATCCATTCGAAAGTCCCCCAGGCCGAATGAACCTCCACCGCCCATTCCAGCCCGGGGTCGTGGCGGCTCAGGTCGGCAAATCGTCCGCCGACGTGCGGGATGACCATCACCTCCCGGCCGCAATCCCGCAAGCGGGCGAACAGTTCCTCCACGGTCGGGCAGCAGGGCTCCCGGGCCTGCACCGGGGAAAGCAGGGCGCGGGAGCTGCGGCCGATGGGCCCGCCTTCTTCCCGGAAAATCACGTTGCGGTCCCCGCCCAGGGCGGTATTGCCGCTCCATTCCCAACCGGGAAAGGTCACCAGGCGTCCCGGTTCATGGAACTTGCGGGTGGTGGCCTGGATTTTCCTCCAGAAGCCGTCCGTGATCTGAAAGTCGTTGCCCTGGTGGGAGCAGATGTCCAGGAAGGCGTAGTCGCGGGCAAAGCGAAAGTAGTCACCAATGGAGTTGGTTCCGATGGTTTCTTCGCTCTGGCCATGGAGATCGGCCCAGTATCTCCCGAACCGTTCCCCTCCGCCGACCCGGATGGGATTGGTTCGCCCCTCCAGACCGGTTCGAGTGTCTTTCACGGAAAGGGTGTAGTTTCCGGGCTCATCAAGGGCGGGGAAGACTCTTTTTCGCGGGCGCCCCACCGGATTGCCCCAGCGATCTTCCAGCTTGCTCCGGACCGGAATCGGCTCACCGGCGGCGGCCAGGGTGGGAGCCACGGCCACCAGGCGCACCGGCTTGCCGGCCACCACCCGGAACCTGGGGGAATCCGGCAAGCGTTGGAAGGAATAGGTGGCGAAGCGGTCTACAAGCACCCGCAGTTCAAAGCTCTTCTCTGCGAAGGTCTGAACTCGCCAGCCGGGTGAGCCGCCGCTACGGTCTCCCAGGGTCAGCTCTATCCGATCCCCCTGGCGCAGGTACCCCTGCACGACTTTCAGGTGAAGCGTCTTGCCCCAGGGGCGAAGGTTGTCCTTGGGATCGTAGCGCAACTGGAGGCGGGCGCCATTGGATGCCCGGGCGGTGGTGAAGTTGGGGGAGCCGGGCCGGTCGAACTGGGGCACTCCGCAATCGGTGGCATAGCGCATCGCCACCTTGATCGAGCCGGTATCGTCGATGCCGTAAAAGCCGGCCGTATAGGTCAGCCGGCAGGTCCGGTAACTGCCGGCAACCACCCGGCCGCGCAGGCTGCAGCTCACGTGACCGAGCAATTCGTGTTCATTCGTGTCCATTCGTGGTTCGTCGTTCCCCTTCTTCGATATATCCATTCAAGATTCACGGAGAAGTTGTCCTGGCAGAAGGCCGTATTCTATAGGACAATACAAGCTCGGGCGTTTCGCGGAACGCCACCCCCAACAATCTCAAAATGATTCCACGAATCTTCTTCCCCCTGCTGCTGGCGGGGCTGATCGCCTGCAGGCCCATGGCAGCCGAAAACCGTTCCCTGGTGCTGGACCGTCCCATGCCTCCACCGGCCTGGGCGCTGATGGAACGCGAACTGCTGCGCCTCAACTCGGAAGCCTGCGAGATCTTCGCCGCCAAGTATGTGGATGAGCGAGGCCACCTGCTGCACACGCCCCGCTGGGGGACTCTGGACGGACCCGACGACGCCATCGAGACCTTCAACAACTGGACGCTGCTGCATGCGCTGGGGGCATCCGATTCCGTTCTGGAGCTCTTCAAGAAGGCGCTGGAGGGGCACCTCCACCAGTATGGCCAGCTCCGAACCACCCTGACCGACCTGGCCCGGGAGGGCGCCTACCACCGCGAATTCATCACCATGTCGGACTGGTTCCATACCGGGGAAGGGATGCGTGGGTTCATGTTCCAGGGGCTGTCCGAACCGGATTCGCCCCGCCTGCGGGAGCGCATGAAACGCTTCGCCGGACTCTACATGAACGAGGACCCCGAGGCGCCCAACTACGACCCCGAGCACAGGATCATCCGCAGCATCTGGAACGGCAGCAAGGGCCCCATGCTGCGCAAGGCCACCACCTATGACTGGGTGGGAGATCCGGTCCCGGGCCGTTTTCACCTCCTTCACAGCCCCTTCGGCCGCAGCAAGATGCTGGACCTGGAAGAGGTCTACCCCAAGATGCTGGCTCACTGCGACGAATACCTCGACAGCGTGGGAGACCATCCGCTCAACCTGGCGGCCACCAACCTGGCGCTCAACGCCTACATGCTCACCGGGGAGCCGAAATACCGGGAGTGGGCGCTGGAGTACGTGGATGCCTGGAAGGAGAGAACCGAAGCCAACGGGGGCAACATCCCCACCAATATCGGTCTGGACGGCGCCATCGGCGGGGAGTACGGCGGCAAGTGGTACAAGGGAACCTACGGATGGAACTTCACCATCTTCGACGGGGAAATCGAGCGGATCGCCCACCGGAACACCTTCTCCGCCGGCAGTTGGCCGGGTTTCGGCAACGCCTACCTCTTGACCGGCGATGCCGGCTACATCGACACCCTCCGCCGCCAGATGGACAACATCTACGCTCAGAAGAAGGTGGTCGACGGCCGGCTCATGGTTCCCCAGATGTACGGGGACCCTCGCGGCTACAAGTACAGCGGCCGGGAGGAGTGGTACCACTGGACAGCCAACCTGTTCACCGACCGCCTGATCGAGATCTACCTGTGGTCGATGGACCGCAAGGACCTGGAGCGCCTGCCTGAAGCCGGTTGGATCGGCTTCCTGGAGGGAGCCGACCCGGGATACCCGGAGAGAGCCCTGCAAAAGGACTTCGAGAGCCTCCGCGCCACCATGCAGGGCATCGAAGCGGACCCGACCTCGCCCGAGACCCGCCTGGCCGACTGGCTCCTGGACCTCAATCCGGCCAGAACCGGCACCCTGGTCAACCTGATGCTCGGCGGCCACCTGGCCGGCAGGATCTGGACCCTGCACGCTCGCGTCCGCTACTTCGACCCGGAGCGCCGGCGAGCCGGCCTGCCCCGGGACGTGGCGGCCCTGGTCGAAAAGCTGGCGGGAGACAGCATTACTCTCACCCTGGTGAACACCAGTCCCTTGCATCCCCGCGACCTGGTCGTCCAGGCCGGGGCCTACGCCGAGCACAGGTTTCAGAGCGTGACCCTGAACGGGAAGACTATCCCCATCGAGGGGCCGTCGGTCAGGTTGCGACTGGAACCCGGCTGCGGCAGCCGGTTGGTCTTTTCCATGCAACGCTATGCCAACCAACCCACCCTGGCCATGCCCTGGGATCGCTGATCAATCTCCGGCCGTAAGCCTCACGGCTCGGATGCGATTGTTGTAGTGGTCGCTGATGAACAGGAGGTCGTCTCCGCGGAGACAGAGTCCCAGCGGCTCGTTGAGGCGAGAGGCCGTCGCCGGCCCGCCGTCCCCGGAGTCACCGCCCTCCCCGCAACCCGCCACCGTCTCCAGCAGGCCGTTTGGGGTGATGCGCCGCACCCGGTGGTTTTGGCGGTCCGAGAAATAGAGGACGCCGTCGCGGCCGATCGCCAGGCCGCCGGGTGCATGGAGGCGGGCCTGCAAGGCTGGTGTGCCGTCCGGTGAGTATCCTGCCTCGCCGCTGCCGGCCACGGTGGCTATCCGGCCCTCGCGGTCTACCCTGCGGATGACGTGGCAGGTCGAGTCGGTGAAGTAGAGGTTTCCCGCAGCGTCGAAGCGGATGGCCGAGGGAGCGCCGATCCGGGCACGGCGGGCCGGGCCGCCGTCGCCGCTGTAGCCCGGAAGACCACATCCGGCCACGCTGTCGATGATTCCGCTGGATCGGTCGATCCTGCGGATTCGTCCCACTTCCCCGTCCCCGACATAGATATTGTCCTCGAAATCGTGGGCGACTGCCGTGGGCGCCACCAGGCAAGCGCAGTTGGCCGGGCCGCCGTCGCCCTTGTCCCACTGAAAGGCGGCTCCCGCAACCCCGCGAATGGTTCCATCCGGATCCACCCGGCGCACGTGCCCGTGGCGATGGTCCGCGATGACGATACGACCGGTCGAGTCCACCGACACGTCGTAGGGATTACCCAGGTAGGCCGCCGTGGCCGGGCCGCCGTCGCCCCCATAAGCCCGGGCGCCGTTGCCGGCCACCGTGCGGATAATCCCGGTTTCGGGATCGATGGCGCGAATGCGCTGGCTCCAGACGTCGGCGACGTAGAGGCGCCCGTCCGGCCCCAGCGACAGGCCACCCGGACCGCACAGGAAGGCTCGGGTCGCCGCCTCCCCGTCATGCACGCCGGTGCCGCCCAGTGCGGTCGTCACGATTCCGGTCCGCCCGTCGTAGCGCCTCAACCGCCCCGAACAATCTCCCCAGTGCACGGTGCCGTCGGGATCGGCGAAAATGGCCGCTTCGCAGGAGTTGCACTCGGTCACCGAACCGTGCATCCCTTCCTGTCCGAATCCGGGGACACCGGTGCCCACCAGGGTGTTGACAATTCCCGTGGCCGCGTCCACTTTCCGCACCCGAAACCCATACTTTTCCCCTACGTAGAGATTGTCGTGGACATCCAGGCAGATGGCGTCCGGCATCAGCGTGGCGGCTTCCACGGCCGGTCCTCCGTCCCCGTTGGAAGCCCGCTGCCCGTTGCCCAGGACAGTGGTGATCAGCCCGGTCTTCCGGCTGATTTTCCGGATGCGGTCGTTGGAGTTGTCGCAAACATGGAGGTCGCCCTTCGAATCGAACGCCAGGTGCTCGGGATGGTGGAAGGCTGCCTCGTCGGCCGGCCCTCCATCCCCGTGATATCCCATCAGGCTGAGCCCCGGACCGAAAAAGGGCCGGCTGCCGCCCCGCTCGGAGGGGTAGTGGCGCGCGCTGCGGCCCGCCCAGACCCGGATGGTTCCGCTTTGAGGATCGACGCGGCGAATCGTGCAGGACCATTCGTCGGAGATGTACACCCGGCCCTGCTCGTCGACCGCCAGGCCGCAGGGACAATCGAACTCGGCCTCCAGCGCCGGGCCGCCGTCACCGCCCCGCCCCCGCCGACCGGAACCGGCGACCCGGGTGATGACTCCGGTCCCGGCGTCGATCCGGCGGATGGTCACATTCCCCAGGTCGGTGAAGTAGAGGTTCCCTTCCCGGTCCAGGCACAGATCGTGAGGGTGGCACATCCGCGCCTCCAGGGCCGGACCCCCGTCACCCTGGTTGCCGGCTACCCCGTCCCCGGCGAACCGGTGCAGAATGCCCTGGCGATCGACCCTCCAGAGCCGATGGGCCCAATAGTCCACTACGATGAGCTGCCCGTCCCCGCGGCGCACCACCCCCATGGGCCAGCCGGCGTCGGCGTCCCGGGCGGGAACGCCCTCTTGGTAGCCGACTCCCGCTACCGTGACGATACGTCCCGGCAGCAGCTTCCGAAGAGCATCGATAGGAGTCATAAGCGCCTCCCGGCAAGTCCGGTCCCCGTTTTGCGGATCATACGGCGTGAAACAGGGCCGCGTCAGACAAGCCGACCCCCAGCCCTGCAGTGCGTATCATTCGTTTGAAATCGGCCAATCTCCAAAAACGACGAACCACGAATGAACACGAATAGACACAAATGCAGATAAACTCATTCAATAACAAGCAATACCCATATGATTCCGCAACTTTCTTACCCTGGTATGACTGCGTGTCCTTCGTTAATAAATCCTCGATTTCGGTTGTCACATCCTCCAATCAACACCTCATCAATCAGTCTATTGGTGTTCATTCCTGTCCATTCGTGGTCCGTCGTTTTCCTTTTGTGGATACCTCATATCGGTCCTTCGTGGTTGTCTTTGTTGGATAACCCCCTCCACTGGTTTCAGGCAAGCCGCGCCCCCGCCCCCCCGACGGGCGGATCATTCGAGGGGGAAACAGGGGACCCGGATGGCGTATCGGGAGCACGGAAGGGTGCCGGCTCCCCTCGGCGTCTCGCTTCGTGTGTCTTGGTCGTCCTTCGTGTGTCTTCGTGGATAGCTCTTTTTACTCGGTCACATGCAGCGCGAAACCGGGTTGTTTCAGACAGTTCGCCCCCCGAAGCCTTGCCGCGGCCCTGATCTCCAACGGCCTTACCCCGCACCAGCCGCCCCGCTGGTCTGGAATACGGGAACGGCTCACATGTCCACGCATGGTAGAGTAGAATGGATGTCTTGAATCCGTTTGACAAGTCCATTTGCCGGTCCTGGTTCCATGCAGGTTGCAGCCGCTACACGGCTCTGCAGGACGGCAAACACCAAGAACCATGAAATATGACCTTCTGGTCCGCAATGGCAGGGTGGTCGATCCTTCCCAAGGCTTGGACGATCCACGGGACGTCGGCCTGCGGGGCGGCACGATTGTTGCGCTGGGGAAAAATCTGGACCCGCTGGAAGCCAGCGACACCGTCGATGCTCGGGGACTCCTGGTGACTCCCGGCCTCATCGACTGCCACGTGCACGTCTATTCCGGAGTCTCCCACTACGGGATCGACCCCGATCCCAATTGCCTGGAACGGGGCGTGACGACGGCAGTGGATGCCGGCTCGGCAGGGGCGGCCACCTGGGAGGGCTTCCGACGCTACGTCATCGAAGTCAGCGCCACCCGGCTCTTTGCCTTGCTCAATATCTCCTCGGTGGGCATGGTCACCGGCGTCGAGACCGATCCCGCCCTGGGCGAACTGGAGGATCTCCGTCACTGCAGCGTCAGCGCCGCGCTGCAGACTGTCGAAGCCAATCGGGACGTGATCCTGGGAATCAAGATACGCCTCAGCGCCAACCTGGCCGCCGACGGCCGCAATGAACTTCCCGCCCTGAAGCTGGCCCGCGAAGCGGCCGAAGCGGCCCGGCTGCCTATGATGATCCATACCCCCGGGTCTTCCCTGCCCCTGCCCCGAATTCTGGCCGAGATGCGCAGCGGAGACCTGATGACTCACTGCTTTCACGGCCATGCCGCCGGCATCCTGGACGAGCGCGGCCGGGTCCTGTCCGAGGTTCGCCAAGCCGTCCGCAGGGGCGTGCGCCTGGACGTCGGCCACGGAAAGGGCAGCTTCCGCTTCCCGGTTGCCGAGCAGGCCATGCGCCAGGGCGTGTTGCCCGGCACGATCAGCAGCGACCTCCACAGCTACAACCTCGAGGGGCCGGTCTACGATCTGGCCACCACCGTTTCCAAGTTCCTGCTGCTGGGAATCTCCCTGGATGAAGCCTTGAGGATGGTTACGGCAGCTCCGGCGGAGGTGGTGGGGATGCAGGGCCGCCTGGGAACCCTGAAAACCGGAGCCGAGGCCGACCTGGCCCTGTTCGAGTTGGCGGAGGGCAGGTTCGAGTTTGCCGATGTCGCCGGGGAAACCCGGACCGGACGCTGGAAGCTGGTTCCTCGCGGCGTGATCCGTGCCGGCCGGGTCGTCAAGCGGCCTTAACCCGCATTGACAAGCGTCACCTGTTCGTTCAGGGTCCAGTAGTCGTAAAGGTATCCAAGCCCCAGAAGTCCACAGGTGAGCAGATAGAGGATGCCGGTCATCCATTTGCCCAGATACATGCGATGAACACCGAGGAGTCCCAGGAAGGTCAGTAGGATCCAGGCAACGGTGTAGTCGATCGGGCCGCGTTGGAACCGGAAATCGGCTTGGCGGCGCATGCCGGGGATCAAAAACAGATCAATGAGCCAGCCAATTCCAAGCAGGCCCAAGGTGAAGAAATAGACGGTTCCGGAAACGGGTTTGCCGAAGTAAAAGCGATGGGAACCCGTGAAGCCGAAGATCCAAAGCAGGTACCCGATGAGGGTGGAGTGGGTGGTCTCGGCGGGCAGCATGGCTAATCTTGCGCTCCCCCAATCGCGAGCGGAACTTCAGGAGGACTGGCTCTCTTTTTTCTCCTCCGAGGCCGGCTCTTTCTCCTTCGAGGGCGCCTTGACCGGCAGGGTCTCTATTCTCTTGGTCATGGCGTTGACTCGCCGCACTCTCTTGTTTCCGGTATCGGCGATATAGAGGTTGCCGCGGCGATCCACCGTCACGTCGAAGGGATCGGCCAGGCTGGCTTTTCCGGCCGGGCCGCCATCGCCGCTGAAGCCCCTTTGGCCATTGCCCGCAACGGTGGTAATGACGCGATTTCTGGCGCCCACCCGACGGATTCGATGGTTGCCGCGATCGGCAATATAGAGGTTCCCCGACCGGTCCAGGGCCACCGAAAAGGGATCATACAGGCTGGCCTTTGCCGCCGCCCCCCCGTCGCCGCCGAACCGGCCTTTCCCGTCACCCGCGTAAGTCGAAATCAGCCCGGTCCCGGCATCCACTCTGCGGATGCGGTGGTTGCCGGTATCGGCGATGAACAGGTTGCCGCGGCGATCCACCGCCACGTCGAAGGGCACTTCGAAAGCCGCCTCGGTGGCCGGGCCGCCGTCACCGCTGAATCCCGTTCTGCCGCTGCCGGCCACGGTGGCTATCCGGCCGGTCTTGGCATCCACCCGGCGGACTCGCCGGCTGCTCTGTTCGACGAAATACAGGTTGCCCTCTCGATCCAGCGCCGCGCCCACGGGGGTGGACAGGCTGGCATCGGTGGCGGCCACATCGTCATAGCGATAGCCGAACTCCCGGTTGCCGGCCACGGTGGTCACCGCACCGCTCTGGCGGTCGATGCGAAAGATCCGGTGGGTGTTCCGGTCGGTCAGGTAGAGATTGTCCGCTCCATCCAGGGCGATGCCGACCGGCCGTCCCAGATCCACCTTTCGGCCCGACTCCGGATCGACGGTTCCCCGTTCCAACTGGACCGACAGGACTCCGGTCGGTTCCAAGCCCAGGATCCGGTAACTGACGTCGTCGCTGATGATCAGCGTTCCGTCGGACCGAACGGCTAGCGAGCGGGGTGTAAAGGTCGCGGCGTCTTCGGCCAGCATGCCGGAGGAGAGCACTGCCCAACTCAGCAGCAGAAGAAAAAAGCGCATGATTGAACTCCCTCATCGTTCCAAGTGGCCCTAATGTAACGCCGGAGCGACAGGAATGTAAAGGACCGGATCGAGTCCGGTCGCAGTGGGACCCGGTTTCCTGGAGAGCCGGGACGGGATACCGCCAAGGAAGCGCTTTTTCCCGTGGAATGATGCCGATTCTCCTGATTTAGGCCACCTCCGGGTAGGGTTTGCGAGTGTATACTGAACGCCGCACCAGCGAGTTGCAAAACAGCGGAACGACGAACTATCAGAGGAGGAAGCCCGATGAAATGGATCGCCGGAATTGTCGTTGTAGCCGTTGCGGTCGGGTTGTGGCTGGGAATGACCCCGACCCCGGCGGACAGCCGCACCAATTGGTCCCAGTGGAGGGGCCCCGACGCCACCGGAGTCTCTCCCGACGGCGACCCGCCGGTGGAGTGGTCGGAGGACCGCAACATTCGCTGGAAGGTGGCCATTCCGGGCAAGGGCCACGCCTCCCCGATCATTTGGGAACAAACGGTATTCGTGGCTACGGCCGTTCCCACCGACAGGCCGAATCCGGTGGAGGGGGAGGGACAGGTCAAACCGGCTCAGGTCCTGAAGTTCGAGCTGATGGCGCTGGACCGCAAGACGGGGAAGGTCCTTTGGCAGCGGACCACCCGGGAACAGGGCCCACACGAGGGAACCCACGGCGCCAACACCTGGGCTTCCGCCTCGCCAGTCACCGACGGCGAGCACGTCTACGCCTATTTTGGCTCCTTCGGTCTCTACTGTCTGGACATGAAGGGAAATCCGGTATGGGAGAAGGACCTGGGCGACATGACGGTGCGGTTGAAATTCGGGGAAGGCAGTTCGCCGCTGCTCTACGGAGACAAGCTCGTCATTATCTGGGACCACCAGGGAGACTCCTTTATCGTCGCCCTGGACAAGCGCACGGGAGACGAATTGTGGAGAGTCCCCCGGGACGAGGAGACTTCCTGGTCGAGCCCCATCGTGGTCGAGCACGGCGGCCGGAAACAGGTGGTCACCAGCGCCACCAACCGGGTGCGCAGCTACGACCTGGAGACCGGAGACCTGCTCTGGGACGGTAGCGGCGTGACCTTGAACGCCATTCCCTCGCCGGTGGCCTCGGAGGACATCGTCTACGTCACCAGCGGATTCAGAGGAAACGTGCTGCAGGCCATTCGCATCGGCGCTGCTCAAGGAGACATCACCGGCTCGGAGGCGATCGCCTGGGAACTGGACCGCGACACTCCCTATGTCCCCTCCCCGCTGCTCTATGGGGACCATCTCTACTTCGTCAAGGGCAACAACGGCATCCTCTCCTGCCTCAACGCCAAGACCGGTGAGACTCATTACGGCCCCCTCCGTCTGGAGGGAATCGAGGGCGTCTACGCCTCTCCGGTAGGGGCCGGAGACCGCGTCTACCTGCCTTCTCAGAACGGAACCACCATAGTGATCCGGAAAGGGTCCGAATTCGAGGTGCTGGCCAGGAATACCCTGGAGGACGGATTCGACGCCTCGCCTGCCGTCGCCGACAAGGAGCTCTACCTGCGGGGCCGAAAGTCTCTCTACTGCATCGCCTCCGATTCCTGACGATGAAGAGACTGGTTGTCATCCGCCATGCCAAGTCCAGTTGGAAGGACCCCGGGTTGAGGGATTTCGACCGTCCTCTGAACAAGCGCGGCAAGACCGACGCCCCCGAAATGGGCCGGCGGCTGGCCCGACGCTCCCTGGTTCCGGACCGCCTGCTCTCCAGCCCGGCCAAGCGGGCCATCCGGACGGCCGAGATCATTGCCGGCGCCGTTGGATTTCCAGCCGGCCGAATCACCTGCCTGGATCGGCTCTACGGCGCCGGGTTCGCCGACCTGCTCGGCATCCTCCAGGGACTGGACGATGCCGAGCAGACGGTCTTTCTGGTCGGGCACAACCCGGGATTGACGGACCTGATCAACTCCATCTGCAGCGCATTCCTGGACAACCTTCCGACCTGCGGCCTGTTCTGCGCCGATTTCGAGATTTCTTCCTGGAAGGAGATAGGCCGGCGCCGGGGAACGTGCGTCTTCATGGACTTCCCCAAACACCCTGCGGACGCATCGACGGCCTGACGACCTGATGCCCCCCACCGCATCAGCCTTCGCCATTCGGCTCGGCTTATGCGACTCCCCCTCAAGGGGGGAGTGATACTTGAGTTTTTGAAGGAAGGGAAGTGCTGGTTCAAGAGAGGGAACCGGCTGCCTGCTGAGCGGGACGGCGGAAGCGGTAGCCCACGCCGGTGACGGTTTCGATATAGTCCTTGAAGTTAGGCCCCAGCTTTCTACGAATCCGGCGAATGTGGACATCCACTGTTCGGGCGTCCCCGTAGTAGCTGTATTCCCAGACCGCGTTGAGGATCTTCTCGCGGGTCAGGGCCCTTCCGGCGTTGAGGATCAAGGCCTTCAGCAGGCCGAATTCCTTCAGGGTGAGGCGGCGGTTCTCACCCTCGAAGCGAATCTCGTAGTTCTCGAAGTGCATCTGCAGGCGACCGTCGTCGTAAGACTCCACCTGCTGTCCGTCGTTTTTCCTCAAGGTGGAACGGACCCGGGCCACCAGTTCGCGAACCCCGAAAGGCTTGGTCATGTAGTCGTTGGCGCCCAGTTCCAGGCCCAGAACCTTGTCCGACTCGGTGCTCCTGGCAGACAGGATCAGGATGGGAATATGCCGGGTTTCGGGATCCCTCCGCAGGATTCGGCAGACCTCGAACCCGCTCACCCCCGGCAGCATGAGGTCGAGGATGATCAGGCTCGGCTTGAGCTTGAACGCCAGACTGACGCCTTCTTCCCCGGTATGGGCCTCGACCACCGAGAAGTTCTTCTCCTTTTCCAGGTTGTAGCGGACCGCTTCACAGATATCCTTGTTGTCCTCGATGGCGAGAATGCACTGTTTCATGGTCTGAAACAACAGTGAAGAGTGGCTAGTGGAGAGTGAAGAGTCGTGTGATCGACACGTTCAGCATCCTGTTGATCTCGGCACAGATGTTATTAGAGTGCGGCCTCGTCACAAGGCGCTCGCGTGAAACAACCCTTGTTTCTTCACCTTTGGATGATCCGCCCCGTCGCGGGGGCGGGGTCCAGACCGACTCGAAGGACTGCGCCGAGACCGACGAGATGCTTCGCGTGTCGATCAAGTAGTTCTTCACTCTCCACTCTTCACTCTCCACTCTTCACTCTCTACTCTCCACTCTTCACTTAGAAAAGCGAGAAGCTGGTTCCGACCTTGAAGGTCCGTCCCAGGCGAAAACGGCGTTGCAGATGATCGGCCTGCGTCCAGCGATATTCGTTGTCGGACAGGTTTTCGATCGTAAACTTGACGCCCCAGCGCTCGCCGATGGTGTAGAGGTAGGCCAGGTCCATGAAGAGATTCCCCTCCTGGAAAATATCGGGGAGGCCGAAGGTGCCCACGTCGCTGATCTTGCGGGACACCGAATTCATGAAGAATCGGACCGTGCTGCGCCACTGAGGCTTGTTCCACTCGGTGCCGAAGTTGTAGATGAAGCGGGACTGCCCCAGCAGCGGCCGCTGCTTCGAGGTGGCCAACAGCGCCAGTTCGGGCGGAATGTCGACGTTGGAGTCCACGAAGGTGAAGTTGCTTTGCAGGCTGAAGGGCTCCAGCCCGCCATGAAAGTAGCCCAGGTGCTGCCGCCACTCGACTTCGAAGCCCTGGTTCCGGGCACTGGTGGCGTTTACGAAGCTGCGGCGCTGGTTGATGGTCGGCTGAATGGTGGTTTCGATGGGATCGGTGAAGTCCTTGAGGAAATAGCTGGCGGCAACCACCTGGTTTCCACCCGGGAACCACTCCCAGCGAGCATCGTAGTTGTCGATCTTGGCTCGCCGCAGGTCGGGGTTGCCGGCCGTATCGTAGCCACCCAGCACGTTGAGGAAGTCGAAGGGAGAGAGCTCGCGAAAGTCGGGTCGGTTGAGGGTGCGCGCATACCCGAACCGCAGGTTCTGCCGGGGCGTCAGGGCATAGCTCACGTTGATGCCGGGCAGAGGGTCGCGGTTATCCAGCTCGGCAACGGCCGGAACCCCGCCGGGAACCAAGGGATCGATGGTGGTGACCTGAATCAGGGCGTCTTCCAGGCGAAGACCGCCCACCAACCGCCACTTGGAGCCCAGTGAGATATCCAGCATGGCAAAGGTGCCGAAGATGTCCATGTCTCCCCGATAGGTGTCGGTGCCTCGCGTGTTTTCGCGCAGGACGAACCGGTCGGGAGCGATATTGTCGGGTCCCAGGAGTTCATTGGGGGCAAGGCTGGTATCGATGTGGCGGAAGTTGGTGGGCTTGAAGCGGAAGCGGCGGGCTGCAAAATCCCGTTCCCGGAAGGTGGCCCGAACCCCGACACTGAACATGCCGGTAACGCCGCTGCCGAAGAAGGGCTTCCCCCACTCCACCAGGGGCTCGTGGATTTTGTCTTCGAGCGTATTGTAGAAACGCAGGGCCGATTGGGGCAGCGACAGGAACCCCAGGCTGTCATCGTCCCGTCGCTGGTAGATGGTCTCCCTGTAGTCGGGCTCATCCCGGCCCGACTGGGAATAAGTGTACTGCCAGCGGATCAGGCTGTTGCCCAGTGCCGACAGGTTGTGTTCCCCTTCGATCCCCGTTGAGAACAGCCCCCGTTCCACCCACCGCAGCCGTTCGGCCACGATTTGCAAATCGATTCCCCCATTCAGACCTTCGAAGCGACGGGCTTCCTTGTCGGCGTCGTGGGTGTAGGTATTGCGGAAAACGATCTTGTTGTTGCTGTTCAGCCGCAGGGCTGCATTGAAGACCGCCCCCACCCGGGATGCCTCCACGCCCCGAGCGAAATCGGGATAATCGGTGCGGATGCCGATATTGCCACCGCCGGTGTTTACCAGGTAACGCCGGGCCTCCTGATAGATCTGAGCCTTGTTGGTGAAGGTGAAGGCTCCCACCAGGCCCAGCGGACCCACCGTATCGCCTCCGGCAAGGGAGTAGGTCTGAGAGGGACGGGCGCTGTCGATGGAGGTGCCCTCCCAGTTGACGGGGAAGGCCCGGCCGAACTCCTGCATTTCCTGCCGGCTGAAGCTGCCCGGGAACAGCCTGGTCTGCGGAATCCGGCCGGGCACATCGCGGGTCCCGTCTTCGTATGCCCAGAAATCGGACTCACCGCCCCGGTAGCTTTGGAACTCCTTGAAAGTGGTTTGGCTGTTGAAGCCGTAACTCATGCCGGCATTGAAGGTTCTCGCCACCGGGAACTCGATGGTCTGCATCTGAACCAGGCCTCCCGAGAACTCGCCGGGCATGTCCGGCGAGTAGGTCTTGATAACCTTGATGTTGTCGATCAGAGCGGCGGGAAAGAGGTCCAGAGGCACCACCCGCCGTTCGGGGTCGGTGGTGGGAACCATGGCCCGGTTCAGCATGGTGGCGCTGTAGCGTTCCCCCAGGCCTCTCACGTAGACATAGCCGTCGTCGACCACCGAGACACCGGTCACCTTCTCCACCGCTCCGGCTGCATCGGAAGCCATCGACTTGCTGATTTCGTCCCGGCTCATGCTGTCGCTCACGGTGGGCGCCAGCTTGCGCTCGGTGAGCATGGCCTCTGCAGTGGCGGTGACGGCGTCGATTTCCGCGGTGACGTCGACCACCGTCTGGGTGGCGACGTTGGCCATGACGGTGCTGACTTCCTGGACGGCGCCGGCCGCAACCACGATGTCGCTCACCGTGGATTCATGGTAGTTGTCTGCGGTGAAGAGCAGTTGGTAGGTGCCGGCGGGCAGTTGCAGGGAATAGTACCCGTCCAGATCCGTCACGGTCGAGAGTTCGGGCCGACCCCCCACTTCGACTCGGGCCTGCCGCACCAAGGAGCCGTTGTCGGCATCCAGTACGGTCCCTGCCACGGTACCTGTTTGCTGACCAGCCAGATTCTGGGCAAGCAGCAATAACAACGACAGAACGGTTATAAAGCGGAACACTCCAGTCACTCCTTTTCTTTCCACAGGTCAAGGACCTGGGAGTTCATGGCCAGCAGGCTGAAGGTACACCGAGCCTGTGAACACCGTGTTAAGGGGGAATAAAGAATTGATTAAGATCGACCGATGGAAAATTCGGATACAGCGGGAACAGGATTAGCGGGAAGCACGGCTGTCCTCCCGAGATTCCCGGCGCCGGGAATTATCGCTGAAAGGAAAGAGTGGAGAGTGAAGAGTGGAGAGTGGTCAGCCGAGGGTTTCGGGAACAGGCAAGCGCCTGATGACCTGACTGCGCCAATTGGAAGCACTGCGCCAAGGCCGACAAGACGCTTGACCTGTCGATCAGACAACCTGCCTGAAACAACCCGGTCTCGCGCTGCATGCGACGGGGTAAAAAGAGTTATCCACGAAGGCACACGAAGGACGACCAAGACACACGAAGCGAGAGGCCGAGGGGAACCGGAACCTTTCCGTGCTCCCGATACGCCATCCGGGTCCCCTGTTTCTCTCTCGAATGATCCGCCCGTCCTGGGGGCGGGGGCCGGGCTGACCACTGACCACTGACCACTGGCCACTACAAAATTACGGAGGTCCCATTTCTCCTTCAACGTGATACTGAGCCCACTCCTCGTCCCATCTCTCGTCACCGAAGGCGCCGAGATAGTTGGCGGACTGATCGAAGAAGCCGTCGTCCGGCGGAAGGATCCAGTTGGCGCGGAAGATGGGCCCTCCCCGGCGGGGCCTGAAGTCGGGGTCGCTCAACTGCAGGGGGCGCACCAGGTCGGGGTCGGCAATCATGACGTTGGCCTGACCCGGCAGAAACTCGGGACCCAGGTTGTCCTTGCTGCCAAGAGGGTCGAGAACCTGGTCGGCCATGGTGTTCATCCGGCCCGACATCAGCCCGTTGTTCCACATCAACAGGCCGTTTACCGAAAGCGCTCCATTGTCGACCGATTCCTGGTCCAGAACGACGAATCCGGTATTGACCCAATTGTAGAGGAGGACATTGTTGTAGCTTCCACCGGAACCCCGGCGAAAATAGGCTCCGGCCACGCCTGTCCCCTCGTCAAAGCCCTCGGTGTAGGTGTCTCCGGCTCCCACCATGGTGACGTTGTAAACCTGAGGCTCGGTCACCGGAGTGGCGGCGTAATCGTCCTCATTGCTGTCCGACTCGATGCCGCGGTTTCCCTGTTGGTCCACACCGGCCACGCAGACCGCGTGCTGCAGGCGCCCGGTCCAGCCGATCTGGATATCCAGGAAGTCGTCCTGGCCGTAGGTGCCCACCAGGTAGCTGGCGTCCATGGTGCCGCCAAACCACTCGAAGAGATCGTCCAGCCCGTACTTGGCCTGCAGGTGGTGAGCCACCGTATCCGAGCCGCAGCCACCGAAGGTGATGGCGTTGATCTCGTCGTTGGGGGCAAACTCGGCGCCCGCAAACTCGACCCGGACATAGGCCAGAGTTCCGCAGTCATGGGTAGGATCGTCCCCGCCGTACTCGGTGTCGTCGGAGGGAGGCAGTCCCTCGATGTTCCCGAAGCCGGTAGGCCAGTTCACCGGGGCCGCTCCCAGCAGAACCAGTCCTCCCCAATCACCGGCATTGCGCTCGCCGAAGGGCAGCTTGCTGGTGAAGGTGATGGGACGGGAGCGGGTGCCGGCGGCCATCAGTTTTCCGGTGGTCGTGACAAAGAGGGACGAGGCCGGCTGGGAACCGGGCTCGCCGGTGATGATGGTTCCGGGCTCGATGGTCAGGGTGGCTCCGTTCTTGACAAAGACGACCCCGTTGAGATTGTAGGTCTTGGTGTTCATCCAGGTGGTATCGGAGGTGATATTGCCGCTCACTTGGACGGTTCCATCCACCACCCCGATCTTGAAATAGGCGTTCTTGAGAACGCGCCCGCCCAGATAGTCTCTCAGTTGAACTACGATGGTGTGCATGCCGAGCTCGTTGGGAATGGTGTAAGTCATCCCCGAGGCCGAGCCGCCGGGTCCCACGATCACCGCCTTGTTCACCTCGGAAACTCCTACATCCAAACGAGTGAGCCCTAATCCCCTGTCAATACCCTCCGGGGTCTGGCTGAAGATATTCTGCGGATCCTTTGTCGTATGTTCCTTCTTGGTGAAGAACGTCCTGACACCCGTCTGGTTGTTGATGATATAGGTAAACAGGGCGTAGGGCTGGACGTCCTGGTTGACGCGGTAGGATCCCCGGACAGTCATCTGCTCACCCGGACGGTAGACATACTTGTCGGCCCAGATCCACATGCCGATGTCGGAGTCTTTTTGAATGAGCGTGGCCGCGTGGGCATCACCGGAAACGCTCCCGCCACGGGCGAGTGACGCCGGAGCCAGGCCTAGCGCGGCCACGGCGACAACGGCGGCGAGAGAAAACAGGGTACTCTTCATGGATTTCCTTCCTTTGTTCTGGTCTTGAGTTCGATTTGGAATAGACAGGCAGTCTTCTCGGGGTGAGTCCCATGGCGAAGCACCGCCTCGCTTGGCCGACGAAGCTAGCAGGAAGGAGTTGCTGGGAAATGAAATCGGAATGAAATAATGATGAATTCATTTGTTGCGTAGTTCTTGGATACTATAAATTTTCCTGTCTAGGGCTATTTTCAGTTGTCACGCGGGGAGCAAACAGGTGGATAATGCGGGGCAAGCTGCTCCAGACCGTTCCAAAATGCGACCGAGGCAAACCGGGAACTACCGGGAGAGGAGATGCAATGCCGACGACACGCCTAGCGAATTCATCCAGGATGCGGGTGGGACTTCTGCTGGCCCTGCTGATCGGGACCCTCGGCAGCCACTGGAAGGACATTCTGCCGGCCTCCGAACCCGACCCCGACGAGATTCATGTCCTCCAGCAAGGCGGGAAGTTCGGCAGGCTCTCCCTGGAAGTCAAGGAAGCCGGGTCCCATCTGCATATGCCCGCCCGGCTCTACTTCACCTATGACGATGGCCGGGAAGAACTGCCTACGGTCGGGCGATTCCAGCACTTCCTGGTGACGGCCTCCGGCCGGGATCTGAAGACACTCCCTGTCGGCGAATACCAGGTCTACGTCTCGCGCGGGACCGAATACTCGCTGGACCGGCAGAAGGTCAAGATCGAAGAAGGCAAGACAGCCTATCTGAACTCGACACTGGAGCGCGTGGTGGATACCAGCGGTTTCATCTCGGCCGACTTCCATCTCCATCTCCAGTACGCCATGCGGGACGGGGCCATGACGTCGGCTGCCGAAGGGATCGATCTGCTCACGGCCACCGACCACAACATCCTGAAGGACTATTCCCCCCACATTCGCGCGCTCAAACTGGAGCGCTTCATTGCGTCTACTGTCGGTTCGGAGATCGACACCGCCTTCGGCCACTTCAACAGCTTCCCCCTGGAGATCGATCGCTGGGGACGGCGCGAGTTTCGCCACGGCATCCGGACCCCGGCGGAGTTCCTGCGCATCGTCCGGCAGGAACCGGGCGAACAGATCGTGCAGATCAACCATCCGCGGCGGCAGACCTCCAGCCCCATCAGCGGCTATTTCGATGAGCGGCTCAACGCGGAAACCGGAGCTTTCGACTACCCCTATTTCGAAACCGGTTTCGACAGCTTCGAGATCCTCAACGCCATCACCGACCAGAGCGAAACCATTATCGGCCGCACCAGGCTGGTCGATCAGAAACTCCAGGACTGGTACCGACTGCTGAATCGCGGGGTGCTGATGGCCGGCGTAGCCAACACCGACGCTCATCGCTATCCCCAGGACTCCCTCGGCTACCCCCGCAACTACGTGGCTTCCGAAACCGACAACCCCTGGGAAATCGACGCCCGCAGGGTCGTCCAGGCCGTCAAGCGGCGGGCCGTCACCGGCAGCCTGGGGCCATTCCTCCATTTCACCGGAAACGGCGCCCCGGTGGGATCGGTGATCACAGACCTGGATCGCTCCGTTTCTCTCAGAATTCAACTGCAGTCGGCTCCCTGGGTTCCGGTCGAGACCGTGGAAGTCATCCGAAATGGCGAAGTGATCAAGACGTTTGCGGTGTCGCCCCCGGAAGAAGAGGACAAGGCCTGGAAGTTCGATACCGAGCTGGTGGTCGATTGCCAACAGGATAGCTGGTACCTGGTGATCGCTTCCTCCAAGACCCCCTGGGAAAAACCCTTCGAAAATTACCGGTCCTTTTCCTTCACCAACCCGGTCTTTGTCGACGTTGACGGCAACGGCTACTTCGATCCGCCCAAGGGAGGCTTCCCGTTACAGGAGACGGGGAACTGAGCGGGGAGGGGTGATCGGCACTTGCGGGAGCGCGAGCATCCCGTAGTCCGGGACCTACATTGGACGAATTATTAACATCGATGCACAGGATTTTTCGGGAAGCGGCTTACCTGAAACAACCCGGATTCGCGCTGCATGCGACGGGGTGAAAAGAGTTATCCACGAAGACACACGAAGAACGACGAAGGGCCACTAAGAAAGACAATGTTCTTGACCCACTCAAAGGGAACGCCCCTTGGGCTCGGGTGAGGGAAAACGCAGCCAGTCAGCTTCCCGTGCCACAGCGTCTCGTCCTGTTAATCCTGTGCATCCTGTGCATCGATGTGAATAAATGATCCCCCTCGGCAGGGGGGCGTGCGGCTAATCGGAGGACATGTCGTACTCGAGGGTGAACTGGCTGTCGGCGTCTCTCTCGTACTGGCCCAGGGTCGGCGAATAGGTGCTCACCTCGATCCGGTTTCGGGTCGGTGAGAACTTCATGATCCTGAGCCAACCGTCGCCTCCCCTTTCCCGCCCCTGATAGTCGGCCAGGAGGCTGTAAACCCGGTTGCCGTTGTAGGTGTCTTCCCTGAGAGCCTCCCCCAGGACGTGCCCGCAGAGCATCATGAAGAAATTGGGATTGTCCTTCAGCACGTCATAGGTGGTTTGCCCCTGATGGCTAAAGGTCTTGTCGCGCTTGATTACGCTGTGGCTGACGACAATGGCCCGCTTGTCGCTGTGTTCCTTAAGGAGTTCATCGGCCCATCCCAGCACGTCGCTGCCGGCAGCAAACTCCAGGAAAACAAGGATGAAATCGAGCCCGCCTGCACTCAACAGGTGGTAGAAGTTGTCGTTGTCGTCCCCGTGGTTCTCGCCGAACCAGGGTCTGTCCTTGAAGCGGGCCACCCCGAAGTAGCGGTTGTAGAGCTGGGTGGTCTCGATACGGACGCCGTCGATGCGGATCGGAAGCCTGCGGTAGATGTACTTGTCATGATTGCCCAGGGCAATGCCGTAGGGAATCGGCGGCGTCCCCTCCAGCTTGCGGAAGGCAGCGTCGGCGTGCTGCCACTGGTCCTCTCGATCGGCATGGTTGACGGCATCTCCCACGTGAGCCACGTAGACGATATTGAGGGCTTCCCGGTTCTCGGCGATCCACCGGGTCTGGGCCTTGAAAATCTCCGGTGTTCCTCCGCCGTCGCCGGACGCATAGTTCTGGGTGTCGGGTATGACGGCGATGGTAAAGTCTGCCTGGGCCCGAACGCCTGCCGGCCAGAGGAAGAGGGCGAGGATCAGAACCACCCCCCAAATGCCATAAACGGAACCACATCGCCCAATTCTGAAGTCTGTTGTCATGTCAATTTCCTTGGATTTCGACCGTAGGGATGCCGGAGATCAGCATCAGCGCTGAAATCCTCTGAAGCGGCTGCAAGCGAATCGCCGTTCTCGAGCCAAGTGTGAGAGCCGCAAATGAACTCCCCGTGATCAACCCATGAAGCGCGGATGAACCGGGTACTGGAT
>JAJECY010000097.1 GCA_022821775.1 Acidobacteriota bacterium | reverse complement strand
ACAATGCGCACCGAAACCATCATCAAGGGGGTCTCTCCCATTGAGCCTTGCCATCGCCGCCGCCGGGATCAACCGGCAACGGGGCCGTGGGTCTCTTTGGGCCTTGCCATTGCCGTTCACGCCGGCAGGTTGCCTGCCTGCAACGTTGCGCTGACGGTTCGTGACCTCCAGCCAGAAATAAGGTTGCGGGCGAGACGCCCGCGTTCCCGGGTGGCATCCCGCTCCGGTCGCTGCGCTCCCTCCGCGGAGCAGCACTCGCCTCCCCCTTGAAATCCGCCCTCCTCTCCGATAGATTCTCACGGTCTGCTGGCCATCGAAGAAGAGAGACGAGGAGTTGCGACTATCACCCGGGGATGAATAATGGCGAGAAGAAAAAGGCAACGGGGATCGCACCGCGCCACTCCGGTCTCTCCCCGGAGTCTGAAATCGCACAAGGACCTGTCCGGCGACAGCCCAAGGGGCCGAAAGGCGCAACCCGCCCTGGCTGCACCGGGCCGAACCGGTACGACGACGTCGCAGATCATCCTGCCCGTCCTGCTGTTTTTCGTCTGCTTCATCGCCTATGTGAGCAACGGTGACTTCCTGCCAGGCGGCGACCAGCAAGGCAATATGCTGGCCAGTGTGAATCTCCTGAAACGCCATGCGTTCTCGCTCAGCCCGCCGGATTCGCCGAACTCCTTCCTGTGGGCACTGCATAGTCCCGGCAAGGAACCGCAACGCGTAGCCATTGGCCAGTGGAGCCGCGAGGCGGATGATCTGTACGCGCAGGGCCGCCTGAAGGCCGTAAACAGGTATTACCTGGCAAAGACCAGGCGCCCCGAGGAGTACGTCAACACCTTCGGCCTTGGTGCGGCGGTGACCGCGCTGCCGGTCTATGCGTTCCTCGACCTGTTCGTCGACATCGAGTCCGACCGCTACTGGTGGTGGCACGGCGGCGCCTTGACCGCCTCCTTGCTGACGGCCTTGGCCGCGGTGTGAGTCTTCCTGGCGGCGCGCAGGTTTGTCGGTTCCCTCCCTGCAGTGCTGACGGCGCTGGCGTTCGGACTGGGCAGTTGCGTCTGGCCCATCAGCAGCCAGGCGCTCTGGCAGCACCCCGCAACCACCTTCTATCTCAGTCTCGGCGCCTGCTTCCTGGTCGGCATCACGGAGCGCAAAGGCTACGCGGCCGGCTGCGGGGCGGCGCTCGGCATGGCGGTGCTGTGCCGCCCCACCAGCGCCATCGTGGTTGCCTGCGTGGGGGCCTATCTGCTGTGGGCGAACCGGCGCTGGTTCGCCGGCTATGTGCTGGCCGGACTACCGTTCGCCGTCATCCTGGCCCTGTACAATGGCTATTATTTCGGCAGCCCCTTCGAGTTCGGGCAGACCGTCGCCTCGAAAAGCATCGCGCTGGCGAGTACCGGGTCGGAGTACCTCTGGCAGAGTCCGATCCTGGAGAGCCTGCCGGGGCTCTTCATCAGCCCGTCGCGGGGACTGGCGTTCTACTCGCCGGTGCTGCTGTTTGGTCTTGTCGGGGCGGTGCTGGCCTGGAAAGAACCGCGCTACCGCCCCCTGATACCTCTGCAGGCAGCAACCCTGTTGTTGATTCTGGTGGCCGCCAAGTGGTTCGACTGGTGGGGCGGCTCGACCTACGGCTACCGCCCCATCGTCGATACGGCGCCTTTCCTGGCGTTGATGATGATCCCGGTGATCGATCGGGTCGTGTCCAGCCGCTGGATGCTGAGCCTGTTCGCTGCACTGTTTCTATGGTCAGCCGCCGTGCAATTCGTCGGCGCCTGGTCTTACAGCCTGACGGGATGGACCGGTCAATGGAGGGATTACGACAACCCCGACAAGGCCAGCCTGTGGCAGTGGACGCGCCCGCAAATCGTCTACCATATCGCCAACTTTCAGTCGGAGAGAGCCACAAAGAAGAGATTGCAGCAAAGGTATACCAAGGCACGAATGCCGATTCTCTACCTATCCCCGCCGGAATGAACCCACCCGGGAACGCGGGCGTCCCGGCCTCGATCAAGGCCCACGGGTTGGTGGAGAAGGAGGCAGCCCACCCGGGAACGCGGGCGTCTCGCCCGCATGCACGGCCGTCGCGAGCCGCTTAGTACGCCTACGATGTGGCAGCCGGCCACCCCACCGGAGTGAACGGCGTGTTCCCAGCCGAAGCGGAGCCCTGCCACTCTCAACGCCCATTGACACGCCTGTCCTTTTGAGGAGCAAGACCAATGGAAAGAGACGCCCCCCCGGGAGCGCGGGCGTCTCGCCCGCATGCACTGCCGTAACGTGCCGCTCAGTACGCCTACGATGTGGCAGCCGGCCACCCCACCGCCGGCTACGCCGTGTTCCCGGCCAAAGCAGAGCCCTGGCGAGTTTGCCGGTCGACCCGGGTGGGTCCCGCCCGCGACCTTATCGCTGCAAGCAGCCTCCCATCCACGGCCAATTCTTTGCAAGGGGCGCCGAGCTTGCCTTTGCAGGGTTGGTTCCACCGTGCCACGTCCTATGCGGGCGGGACGCCCGCGCTCCCGGGTGATCAATATTTCCCACACCGGGATTCATGATGAGGAATTACGCGAAATGCAGGTGGGCAACTGAATCGCTTGGTGATCTGAGTACGACAAACCAGACGAACTATCGCTTACTTGATTTTTTCCGGACAATTTTTTCTGATCTGTTTTATACTCCAAATCACATGCTCACCAAGGTTGTGTCTCATTAACCTTGGTAAATATCATCACTGGCCTCCCCCACTATTTTTTGCGTGCGGGGAGGTCAGTAGTACAAGCCACCCGCTGGGTGGCTTTTTTGGTGAGAGGGGAGAAATATGGGAAATTGTGCAATCTTCATCGACGGAGGATATTTATCGAAAATCTTGGAGAACGATTTTCGTGGCCAGCGCCTCGACTATAAGAATTTCATCAGCATGCTCACTCATTTCTCAGGGGCATTTAGACTGAGAACCTATTACTACGATTGCATGCCCTACCAAAACAACGAGGAAGGTCGCCAGAAGTACGCGAACAAGCCGAAATTCATCCACGCTCTCAATCGGGGTGTTCCGAGATTTGAGTTCCGCAAGGGAAGGCTCAGAAGAAGTAGCTCGGGGAGGTATGAACAAAAGGGAATCGACGTTCTCCTGGGAATTGACATGGTTCGTCTATGTTCGAAAGGGCAGATTCGAGTCGTTGTGCTTGTTACTGGAGATTCCGATCTTGTGCAGGCCGTGCAGGCCTGTAAAGATGAAGGCGCGATCGTCCAACTTTACTATTCCAGCCGCTCCGCCTCCGACGAGCTTCTTAATGTTTGCGATGGGCTTTACGAAATCAACGAGGATCTCCTCAACAAGACCAACACGACCGCATTTATAGGTTGAAGTTTCCTGTTCAGATATTGAACAGCAGATTGGTTATAAGTCCCAAAAAAATTCACTTGAACCACAAACTTCCGGGAGGAGAGGATGAAACACACAACCAAAGCGACCCGTTGCCTGCCGGCACTGCTCGCAGTATGCGCCCTGCTACTCGCATCGACCGCCTGGACCACCGCCGAGCCCTCGGACCAGGAGCTGAAGGGCTGGAAAAAGGGCCGGGGCTGGGGCTGGGTCTGGGGCAAGGACGACGAAGTAGGCTCCCTCAACGCCATGACCCCCCAATCGGTGCTGGCGGCCATCGGCCTGGTCAAGAAAGGCAAGATCTACGACCTGGGCATCGACTACGACCGCACCTCCTACAAGTGGCCGGGCCACTCCCCGGGCGAGATCATCTCCTTCCGCACCCCCGAGGGGGTCAAGCGCCAGCAGGACCATGGCTTCACCGCGCCCTCGGTCAACCCCGCCCAACTGGCCTGGCATAGCTGCGCCCTCTTCATGAACGACAACGTGGCCACCCAGATCGACAGCCTGGGCCACATCACCACCGGAGAGGACGATCACTGGTACAACGGCTTCACCGAGGCCGAGTGGGGCGGCAACTTCGGCATCCGCAAGGCCGACGCCTCCACCATCCCCCCCATCGTGGTCCGGGGAGTCCTCATTGACGTGGCCGGCCATCAGGGAGTCGAGGCCCTCCCGGGAAGCACCGCCATCGGCTCGAAGGACCTGAATGCAGCCCTTGAGAAGCAAGGCACCGAGCTCAAACCCGGCGACGCCGTCTTCGTGCGCACGGGCACGCTGCGTTACTGGGGGGAGGCCGGCGGCGACCACCAGAAGATCGGGGCCCACGACTCGGCTGGCATCAACCTGGAAGCCGCCAAGTGGCTGGTGGAACAGAAGGGGGCCATCATGGTGGGGTCCGACACCTCCGGTCTGGAAGTGGGTCCGGCGCCGCCCGGAAGCACCAGCTTCATCCCGGTGCACGAGTACCTGCTGGTGGAGCAGGGCGTGCACGTGGCCGAGTTCCACTACCTGGAGGACTTGGCGGCCGACCGGGTGTACGAGTTCTGCTACATCGCCGCCACCAACAAGATCAAGGGCAGCACCGCCGGCTTCACCATGCGGCCGATAGCTTTGCGCTGATCCGCGACGGGGCAAAAAGAGCTAACCACGAAGACACACGAAGGACCACGAAGACACACGAAGAAAGGCAATAGGGAGGTTGTGCCTATTCCCATCCGGTGTGGAGAATTCCGGAGAGGCAGCGTTGTCAGAATTGAAATTGAAAGAGGAGGTGTATGCGGTTGTCGGCGCTGCAATGGACGTGCATCGTGAGCTTGGTCCGGGCTTCCTGGAATCGATCTACCAGGAAGCCATGGAAATCGAGTCGACAGCCCGGAACGTCCCTTTTGTCGCTCAACATCCGATCTCCGTTCGCTATAAGGGCGTGATCCTGAAGAAACAGTACTTTGCCGACCTGGTTTGCTTTGAGCGGATCATTGTCGAAATCAAGGCGCTTACTCATCTATCCGTAACCGAGACAGCCCAAATTCTCAACTATCTCAAAGGAACAGGCTTCCCAATGGGCATCCTGATCAACTTCGGCAGTCACGGCAAGCTGGAATGGAAGCGATTGGTAAATTAAGCGGCACAACCTCCTGTCCGTGCTGTACCCCTTAGTGTGACTTCGTGGTCCTTCGTGTGACTTCGTGGATAGCTTTTTTGACCCCGTTGCGATCCTCCGCCGACCCCTTCATGGATGGCTCTTTTCTCAAACGCCCTACTTTGCCGTCTTCCGCATGGCCTCCAGGTTTTCTCTGGCCGTCTCCAAAGTCGGGTCCAACTCAAGAGCCCGTTCCAGGCTCCGGATGGCTTCCTCCCTCTGGTCCAGGTAGTACAGAGCCGCGCCGACGTTGACATGAGTCGCCGCCTTGTCGGGATCGATCTCCAACTGCCGCTGATACAGCTCCAGCGCCTCCCGGTAACGCCTCCGCCTGAATTCCGCCGCGGCCACCTGTTCGAGCGCGTCCATGTTGCGCGGGTCGAGCTGCAGGGCCTGCCGGAAGTGTGCCTCCGCCGGCCGGGTCCGACCCAGCTCCCGCAGGGCCGTGCCCAGCAGGACGTGAATGGAATGGGCGGTCGGCAAGTCCGGAGTCACCGACGGCGCCGACCTGATGAGTCTCAGGGCCTTGCTCAGGGGCTCTACGGCCTCTTCGTATCGCTGAAGCTGAACCAGCAGATCGCCGATATAGGAATGGGCCAGTGCGTAGTTGGGGTCGATCTCGAGCAGCCCCCGGTAGGCCTCGAGCGCTTCCTCGCGGCGTTCCTGCACCCGCAGCAAGTTTGCCATTTCCCGGCGACCGCTCTTGTCCCCGGGATCGATCTCCAGGGCGCGGCGCAGGACCTCCTCGGCCTCGACGAACCGGCCCTTGTGAACCAGCGTGGAACCGAGGAGGCCAAGGGCCTTGACATGATCCGGTCGCTTTTCCACGGCTGTGCGGGCGGCGGCCAGGGCCTCATCGGGACGGCCCGCCTTGTTCAACGCGAGGCTGAGATTCAAGTGAGCGCTGCGCGCCTCGGGGTTGAGGGCGACCACGTGGCTGAAGAAGGCGACCATGTCCCGGTAGATTCCCGTCTGGCGCCAAGTCATCGTTCCCAGAAGCGCCAGCACCACCACCAGAAGCCCTGTCGCCCCCGACTTGAATCGGCTTGGCAGCCGGCCGGCGCCGTGCGCAGCCGCCCCGACCAGGACCGCCATGACCCCGATGCCGGCCAGGTATTGAAAGCGGTCGGCCACAAAGGAGTACTGCATGTAGCCGAAACTCACGAATCCCAGCACCGGCGACAGCGTCACCGCAAAGAACAATGCCCCTGCCAGCGGCCCGCGCCCGATCTTGTGGCGAGTGAACCACAGCGTTGCCGCCAGCGCCGCTGCCCCGGCCAGGTAAAGCCACGCCCAGGGGTTTTCCAGGCTGATGTCCCATTTCGGGTAGATGACGGTCAGATCGACTGGCCAGACCAGCTTGCCCGCGTAGAACCACAAGGCCCGCGACGCGATGAGCATCCGCTCGGGCAGGGAGTAGTCTAGGGAATAGTCTCTTGAACCGTATGAATAGAGATCGAGTGCCGTGATGACGAGGGCCACCAGGAAGAACGGCGTCACTCGCCGCAGATCCCGCGCGGTGATGCAGTTGTTTTTCCACCACTGCAGGATCAGGAGCGCCGCCGGCAGCGTCACCACGATGGACTTGCTCAAAAGGCCCGCCGCGAACAGCAGCAGGGACAGTCCGTAGCGCCAGGGTCGCGGCTGTTCCAGAAAGCGCAGCCACACCAGCACGGCGGCTAAATAGAAGAAACCGGAAAGCACGTCCTTGCGCTCGATAATCCAGGCCACCGACTCCACGTGCAGGGGGTGCACGGCGAACACGGCCGCCACCACCCAGGCCCCGGGCACGGCCAGGCGCAACAGCAGACGCCACACCAGCAAGGTGTTCAGCAGGTGCAGCAGCACGTTGACCACGTGATAGCCGGCCGGCTCCAGTCCCCAGATCTTGTGTTCCAGCCAGAAGGTCATATAGGTCAGCGGCCAGTAGTGCACCTCCTTGTAAATGCGCGAGGGCCACGCCCAGATGTCGCCGAGGCCCGACCACTCCGCCACCGCCCGCGACTGCAGCCAGATGGAGTCGTCCCAGACAATGCCGCCCCAGAGCATTGCCGGCAGATAATAGACCGTAGCCAGAAGGCTAAGGATCAGCGTAGCCAACGCCTCGCGGCGGGAGAACCGGTCCAAGATCCGGGTTCCCTCGCGGGGAACCGGGGATGAAGGCGTCCTTCCGCTTCCGGCTGCACCGGGGGCGCCGGCTTGAGGCGAGAGCGCTGCTCTCGTGGCCAGTCGCTTGCGCTTGCTCGGTCTCGTTTTCCTTTTCTCTGCCATTGGCTACGGCCTTTCCCGGTCTGCGAAGCGGATGCCGTAATTGGCCGGTGGCGAGGGTCCGTCGGGGTGTATTCGCCTCATGATCTGTTTGTGGCGATTGGTCACCACCACGGGCAGGTGGTCCAACCATGCTCGGACCGGCGGTTCGTTCCGGTCGCGTCGCAAGATGCGAACGTCGCCGAATTGCTTTTCCAGGGAGTAACCGGGAACGGAAAAGCCGGTGGCCGCCGACACGATGTGGCTCACCCGGGAAGAAACCGCCGCCGGGTTTCCCTTGAGACCCCTCCCCGTGAACCGGTCGTAGAAGGGTATGCTTTGATGCAGGTAGTAGTAGGCCGGAAGATTCAAATAGCGGCGGTCGACCTGCCAAATGCCGCTGACGCCGGGTGCGCGGGCAAGATAGCGATAGGCGGGGAAGATCGGGTCCTGGTTGCGGACGAAGTTCACCGCACCGGTCTCCCTCGACCAGGCCCGGTACACCCGGTCCTGGTAGGGCAGGGCGTTCAGGATTCCCGCCAGCGAAACGGCCGCGAACCCGGCGGCTGCAACTCCGGCAAGGTGCCGCCGCCCGTCCCCGAGTGCCGCCAGCCGCGCCGCCAGGTCGGCCCCGACCAGGATCCAGAGCGGAATGACGGCAAAGATGTAACGGTACTCCTTGTGTGTTTGCAACGAATGCACCAGCACCACCAGGGCGATCAGCCCCAGCAGGAACCCGTAGCGCCGCGGGCGGCGCAATGCCGCCGCCACGCAAAGCAGGCTCAATCCCACTCCCGCCAGCGTGAGCCACAGGAGGAACTGGTAGGCCGGACTCTCATCGGTACGCAACGGACCGACCATGAGGTGGTAGCGGATGATGGTGGCGTAGGAGTGGAACAGGCCGCCATTCCAGGTGACAGCGTCGAAAACGCCGAAGGCGGCGGTGAACCCGGCCGCGGCCAAGGTGAGCTGAATCCTCTTCCCGGTGCGCAGAAACACGATTCCCAACAGCAGCAGCGCAGCCGGTGCGTACTGCAACCGTATGGCTGCCGTGAGGACCGCCAGAAAGGCCGCCGTCCAGACCGTGCGGGCATCGTCCACCGAGGGCCGTATACAGAGCGCCAGCAGCGCCACCAGCGGAGCGGTGGCTACGAACTCGGTCATGGGCTTGTGGGCGAAGCCGACCAGTTCGTACCAGAAGGCGCCGGCCAGCAAGGCGGCCCTCCCGGCGGTTTCGCCGAAGTGGCGCCGGCCGAAGAAGTACATGCCTGCCGGAATCGCCAGGGAGACGGCGCAGAAGAGCAGCTTGACGCCGCCGACGTACCAGGACGGCTGGCCAAGGCCCACGGCGTCGAACAACAGAAGCACGCCGGCCACGGTTCCGGGCACCAGCCAGGAGCGCGCCCCGTAGAATTGCTCCCAATAGGTTACGCCGCTGCCGAAGACCAGTCGGTGGGCTGGCTCCAGGTACTGCATGATCTCGTCGGGGTGCAGAACGAAATCGCCGGACAGAGCTACCGCGGCGCGGGCCGCGAATGCCAGGGCCAGCACCAGCGGCAGATATCTCCAGGGTCGCTCGGTCTGGCGCGGATGCAGCAGGACGTCGAGCGTCGCCTGAATGCGTTGCAGGACGGGTTGGGTGGCGGCCCGCTGGGCCCGACGCCGGTTTTTCCCTGCTTTATTCCGCTTGGTCATTTCCGTGAAGACCCGATCGCGGGCGTTTCCAAATGTCGTCGATAGACGCAGAGGTTTGCAAGCAGAAAGTTGAGGAGGGCGCCGAGGACGACGCCCGACAGGAACGCGAGCACTCGACGCTCGGCGAACACCTCGACATGGCCGGCCTCGTTTTCTCCTGTGGAGCCATCGGCTACGGTCCTTCCCGGTCTGCCAAGCGGATGCCGTAATTGGCCGGTGGAGAGGGGCCGTCCGGGTCTATTCTCCTCATGATCCGTTTAATGCGATTGGTCACTATGACGGGGGAGTGGTCCAACCATGGTCGCGCTGGCGGTTCGTTCTGGTCTCGGCGCAAGATGCGCACCCGGCCGAATTCTCGCTCCAGGGAGTAGCCGGGAACCCGAAAGCCGGGGTTCGCGGATACGATGTGACTGACCTGGGAAGAGACCGCCTCCACGTTCCCTCGAAGCCCCCTACCCGTGGACGCGTCGTAGAAGGGTATGTCCTTGTTCAGGTAGTAGTAGGTCGGGAGATTGTAATAGCGACGGTCGACCTGCCAGACCCCGCTGACGCCGGGTGCGCGGGCAAGATAGCGATAGGCGGGGAAGATCGGGTCCTGGTTGCGAATGAAGCCCACCGCTCCGGTCTCCTTTGACCAGGCGCGGTACACCCGGTCCTGGTAGGGCAGGGCGTTCAGGATTCCCGCCAGCGAAACGGCGGCGAACCCGGCGGCTGCAAGTCCGGCAAGGCGGCGCCGCCCGTCCCCGAGTGCCGCCAGCCGCGCCGCCAAGTCGGCCCCGACCAGCAGCCAGAGCGGAACGACGGCAAAGATGAAACGGTACTCCTTGTGGGCCTGCAGGGAATGGAGCAGCAGGACCAGGGCGATCAGCCCCAGCAGGAAACCATAGCGCCGCGTGCGGCGCAACGCTCCCGCAACACAAGCGACGCTCAATCCCAGGCTCGCCAGAGTGAGCCACAGGAGGAACTGGTAGGCGGGACTCTCGCCGGCGCGCTCCGCACCGAGAATGAGGTTGAAGCGGATGTTGGTGACGTAGGAGTGGAACAGGCCGCCGTTCCACGGGATAGCGTCGAACAGACCGAAGGCGACGGCAAACCCGGCGGCGGCCAGGGTGAGCTGAATCCTCTTCCCGGTTCGCAGAAACACAATCCCCAGCAGCACCAGCGCAAGGGGCGCGTACTGCAACCGAATGGCTGCCGTGAGGACCGCCAGAAAGGCCGCCGTCCAGACCGTGCGGGCATCGTCCACCGAGCGCCGCGCGCAGAGCGCCAGCAGCGCCACCAGCGGAGCGGTGGCCACGAACTCGGTCATGGGCTTGTGGGCGAAGCCGACCAGCTCGTACCAGAAGGCGCCGGCCAGAAAGGCCGCCCTCCCGGCGGTTTCGCCGAAGTGGCGCCGGGCAATGACGTACATGCCGGCCGGAATCGCCAGCGAGATGGCGCAGAACAGCAGCTTGACGCCGCCCACGTACCAGGACGGCTGGCCAAGGCCCACGGCGTCGAACAGCAGAAGGACGCCGGCCACGGTTCCGGGCACCAGCCAGGAGCGCGCCCCGTAGAAGTACTCCCAGTACGTGACGCCGCTGCCGAAGACCAGGCGGTGGGCCGGCTCCAGGTACTGCATGATCTCGTCGGGGTGAAGGACGAAGTCACCGGAGAGAGCCACGGCGGCGCGGGCCGCGAATGCCAGCGCCAGCACGAGCGGCAGGTATTTCCAAGGCCGGTCGTCGGTCGCCCGCGGATGCAGCAGGACGTCGAGCGCCGCCTGTATGCGTGGCAGGAGGGACTGCGCGGTGGCCCGCGGCGGTCGACGCCGGTGTTTCCTTGCTTTCTTTCGCTTGCTCATTGCCGTGAAGATCCGATTTCAGGCGTTTCCGAAGGCATGCGGTAGACGTACAGGTTTGCCAGCAGGAAGTTTGCGACGGTGCCGAGGACAACACCCAGCAGGAGCGCCGGCAATCGATGGGAGGCGAAGAAGTCGACAAAGCTGGTCAGGATCGTGTAGCCGCCCACGTTCAGGCTGAGCCCCACCAGGCTGCCGGCCACGAACTTCCCCCACTGGCGCACATGGGGCTGCCGCGGGCGCTCGCCGAAGGTCAGGCTGCGGTTGAGACGCCAGTTCCAGGTGACCGCCGGCCAGAAGGACAGGAAGCGTGCCAGGCGGTGCTCCAGGCCGATCCACTGCAGGCCGAGATAACAGGCAACGTCGATCGCCAGGCCGCTGGCGCCCACCAGCCCGAAGCAGAGCAGCCGGGCGATTCCGCCGAATTTGTACAGGTACAGACGGTACAGGTGACGCAGGTAGTTGAGCTGCTGCTTCCAGTTCATCTTGCTGGAGCCCAGGCTGCGGTCGCGGAAGTCGATGGGCAGTTCCTCGACCCGCAGTTTCCCGCGCACCATGAGCTCCAGGGCGATCTTGTAGCCGATGGGTTGCAGGGTCTGCAGGTCGGGGAGCAGGCGGCGGTCGGTGGCGAAAAACCCGGCCATGGGATCGGAGCAGGTGACGAGCGGTAGCGCCAACGCGGTCGCCACGCGGGAATTCAGTATGCGCCAGGGACTCCAGGTTTGATCGATGAGACCACCGGGCACGTAGCGGCTGCCGACGACCATGTCGCAATCGCCGTCGAGGGCGGCCAGCAGATCGGCGATGCGCTCGGGCGGATGGGACAGGTCGGCGTCCATCACCACCAGCCGGTCGAAGCGGCAGCGGCGGATGCCCTCGATCACGGAGAGAGACAGGTCGCGGGGCGGTTGGCGGCGGGTCACCATGCGCACGGGCAGGCGGTGGGACAGGTCGGCCACCACGGCCTCGCTGCCGTCATTCGAGTTGTCGTCGACCAGCAGAAGCTCCCAGGTGATTTTGGTTTCGGAGAGGGCGGCGTCAATGCGCTCTGCCAGGCGGGGAATGTTGGCCGCCTCGCGGAAGGTCGGCACGATGATGGAGACTGCCTGGCGGCGGCTGGGGCTATCGAGGGTGGGCGGCTCGTTCGGCGTGTCGTTCATCCCGGTTCTCGGAACTTGGCAGGATACTCTCATCCGGAGAGTCAGTCATATTCTACACGGAGACCGATCTTCGCGCAGTGTACCACCCGGGAGCGCGGGCGTCCCGCCCGCAACCACCCGGGAACGCGGGCGTCCCGCCCGCAACCGCCCGGGAACGCCGGCGTCTCGCCCGCAAC
>JAJECY010000018.1 GCA_022821775.1 Acidobacteriota bacterium | reverse complement strand
CCGCAGCGTCGGAACTTCGGGGGGCGTGGCCGAGGAGTACCTGGGAAGAATTCTGAAGGGCAGGCGCGACCAGGTGGTGCTGTTGACCAAGATCGCCAACGCTCTGGGACCCGGTCCCCACCAGCAGGGCGGGTCCAGAATTCACCTCCAGACCACGCTGGAGGATTGCCTGCGTCGGCTCCAGACCGACTGCGTGGACATCCTGATGCTCCACTGGCCCGACCTGGAGACTCCCTTCGAAGAAAGCCTGCGCACCCTGGATCTGTTCGTCAAACAGGGCAAGATCCGTTACTTCGGCGTCTCCAACTATCTGGCCTGGCAGATGTGCGAGCTGCTCTGGCTGAGCGACCGCAACGCCCTGGAACGGCTCATCGCCTACGAACCGCCCTACAGCATGCTGCGCCGCGACATCGAAATCTCCGAAATCGGCTTCTGCAAAAAGTTCGGGGTCGGCATCACCCCCTACCAGGTGCTTCACGGCGGCTGGCTGAGCGGCAAGTACCGGCCGGGAGAGACTCCCGCCGGCAGCCGACTGGCGGAAGCCCCGGGCTGGATGCGTCCGCTTTCCGGCCCAATTTGGGAGAGAATCGAAGTCGTCAAGGGCCTGGCGGCCGAACTGGGCGTCAGTCTGGCCGAATACTCCATCGGCTGGGCCTTGAGGCATCCCGAGATCAGCTCGGTGATCCTGGGCATCCGCAATCAGAACCAGCTCGAAAGCTCGATCCGGGGGACCGAGGTGGAAATCCCCCAGGAGCACCTGGACAAGATCGACGAGCTCTTCCCGCTGGCCATGGACCTGCGGTGGAACTTCGGAGCACCCAAGCTAAGAGCCTGGCAGTAGGGTCGGGTGGGGCCACGCCTCGGACCGACAAACAATAAAGGAAAAGAGAACTCCACTGAGGGCCACGAATAACGACGAAGAGTCTGACAGAAGCAAGGAGGGATCAAGTCCCATGCAAGCACTGAAAATTGCGGCGGTGGCCATGAACGGGCTTCTGGGCCAGGCGAAAGAGAATCTGCGCGCCATCGACCAGTGGGCGGCCCGCGCCAAGGACGCGGGGGCCGACCTGGTCCTTTTCCCCGAGCTGGTGGTGCACGGCCACAACGATCCCAATACCTGGTACACGGCCGAGGCCGTGCCCGACGGGCCCAGCGTTGAACACCTCTGCCTGTTGGCTCAAGCCCTGGATCTGTATCTCAGCGTGGGCCTCAGCGAAAAGGAACGGGACATCGTCTACAACACCCAGGTGCTGGTGGGCCCAAAGGGCTACATCGGGGCCCAGAGAAAGATCCACCTCTCCCGGGACGAGGTCATCCACTACGAGGGCGGCTCGGAGATGCCCGTCTTCGACATCGGCAAGTGCCGGGTGGGAACCATCATCTGCTACGACAACTCCCTTCCCGAGGTCCCCCGGATTCTGGCTCTGAAGGGAGCCGACGTGCTGCTGATGCCCCACGCCGCCCGGCTCAAGACGTGGACCGACGATCCGGAATCGGAGAGAGAGGCGGCCGCCTATTCGGGCAGCTACTTCCGCATGATTGCTTCCGCCCGGGCCTACGAAAACAGTTGCTTCACCGTGCTCTGCAATCAGGCCGGACGAGCCGGCATCGTCGACACCTACCCCGAGGACAGCCCCAATCAACCCAACCATGCCGGCGGCTGCATCGTGGTGGACCCGCTGGGCGAGGTCACTGCCAAGACCTCATTCGAGAAGATCGAGGAGGAAATGGTGGTGGCCCACCTGCTGCCCGAGAAACTGTGGGAAGCCCGCAGCCAGCCCAACTACACCCTGCGCCAGAGACGCCCCGAACTGTTCGGGGCGCTGGTGAAAGGCAGTGGATAGTGGTCAGTGGTCAGCCCGGCCCTACGGCATCAGCATTCCGCCGTTGACTTCCAGGATCTGTCCGGTGATGTAGGAGGCGTCCTGGCTGGCCAGGAAGAGGGCCGCGCCCACGCAGTCCTCCGGTTGGCCGTCGCGGCCCAGGGGGACGCGTTCGATCAGGCCCCGGTAGACCTCGGGAGGGGTCCGCTGCTGGTGGATGCGGGTCCGGATGATGCCCGGAGAGATGGCGTTGACGGTGATGCCGCGCGGAGCATATTCCTTGGCCCATCCGCGCACCAGGTTGTTCAGGGCTCCCTTGGCGGCCGTATAGGTGATGGTTCCGGGACCGCCGCCGCTGCGGGCGCTGATGGAGGAGGTAACGAGGATCCGTCCCCGGCCGTCCGGCAGGTGGGGCGCGGTGTGCTTGACGCACAGGAAGACCGACTTGCAATTCAGGTTCAACCCCGCGTCCCAGTCCTGGCTGGAGAGGTCGGCGGTGGAGCACCGCTCGGTCGGCCCCCCGGCGTTGGCCATCAGGATGTCCAGCCCGCCGTAGGTCCGGACCGCGGTCCCGACGGCCAGCCTGACCTGGTCTTCGTCGGTGACGTCGGCGCGAAGGGCCAGGGCCTGCCCTCCCCGGGCGGCGATCTCGGCCACGGTGGCCTCCGCCTCCGCGGCGCTGCGGGAATAGTTCACCACCACCC
>JAJECY010000136.1 GCA_022821775.1 Acidobacteriota bacterium | reverse complement strand
TCCGCCACTGGGATCGAACGGTAACGGGGCCCTTCCGTTCATTCTGACTGGCCAATGCCGTTCACGCCGGCAGGGTGGCTGCCTGCCGGCAACGTTGCGCTGACGCTCCATCTCCTCCAGCGAGGAATAAGGATGCGGGCGGGACGCCCGCGTTCCCGGGTGGGACTTCGCCCGCATTCGATCCGGAGGGGGGCCAACGCGGCGTCCCGTGGGTGAGCAGCGGCGGCCCCTGCCTGAACCGGGGGTGTGTGAACTCCTGACGTGGCGTGCCCGGAACGCAGCAGGCCAATAGCCTTACCGTCTATAATTATCTCGCCGCAGGATCGGCGGCGCCGCCCGGGAATCGGGATATCGGCCACCGCAGCCACCGCAGGAGGAAGATCTCATGACCGGTCGTCACAAGGGGGACAGGAGTAGTGCGGCGGGGCTATCCCGCCGGGTCGGGATCAGCCGCAGGGGTTTTCTGCAGGCCGGTGCCCTGGCGGGTCTGGGGCGGATCGGGCGACTGCAGGCCAGGCCTCAGGACGATTCCGGGTTGGAGCTGGCGGGGCGCCAGGTATCGCTCAGGATCCGGGGCGACCTGGGCCTGGTGATCGCGGATCGCGACGGGCAACCGCTCTGGACGACCTCCACCCGCAACAAACCGGAAGCGGTATGGGTTTCTTCCGGTTCCGGCCAAGAGAAACGAGCGGCGTTCGAAGCGGCCGGCGAGCGGCGGCAGGAAGTCTTCAGCGACGGCGCCCACCGGGGCTATCTGATTCGGCTGAGTCGGTTTCCCCAATCCGATCTGGAAGTGGCCCTGGTGTTGGCGCTCGATCCCGATAGCGACGAGCTTCTCATCGAAGTACGCCAGGAAGGAGGCGGGGACAGCCTGAAGCAGGTCGACCACCTCTATTGCCTGGAGAAGCCGACCGTGGCCGGGGGTTACCTGGTGGTTCCCCATGGATCGGGCTACCTCATTCCCGCCGAGACCGCCAGGAAGCTTGGCCCGCTGGACGACTACTTCGTCCAGCCGGGCGCGGTGGGTGGAAACACGCGCCGGAGCCGGAACATCATCGGCTACCGCTACACGCTGCCGGTCTTCGGCATGGTGAACCGGAACCGGGATTGCCTCTACCAGATCGTGGAAACCTGGTGGGATTGCAGCGTTGCGGTCGAGCATCTGCCGGGTGAACGGTCCACTCTGGATTTCAACTGGCTTCCCTCCCTGGGGCGGTTCGAATACCCGCGCAGGGCTCTGATGCGGTTCGCCCGGGGAATGGACCACGTCGGCATCGCCAAGGGCTACCGGGCTTATGCCAAGGCACGGGGGCTGCTGCGCACCCTGGAGGAAAAGGCGGAGGAGGTCCCGGCGCTACGCCGCTATATCGACGGCATCGAATACCGGATCCTGTGGCAGGCGGAGGCCGACCGGAAATCGCTGCGCGACCTCAAGGAATTCCGGCGCCGAGGCCTGCCGGTCAACTTCTTCTTTCCCAAGTGGGGTACCGAGGAATACGACTCCGGACGGGGAGAGATCTGGAACGCCACCGCCTCCTGGCAGGCCTTCATGCTGGAGAAGAATCCGATTCCGGGGGGATGGGAGCGCCTGGTGCGCCTCTCCAGAGCCGCCGGAGTCGAGGGCGCCCTGGTGAAGGTGATGATCAATCCTACCCAGTACGCTCCCGGAGCACCCTCCTACGATCCCGCCAAGCGTGCCCTGGACGAGACGGGAAAGCCGCGCCGCTGGCCTCAGATCAGTCCCTACTTCGCGCCCGAGCTGACTCGGCAGGCCCTGGAGAGCCTGCTGGCCAAGGGCTTTCAACTGGATGCGCTCTATTTCGACGGCTACGCGGCCCATGCCGGGGTGCCCGAGGACCACTCCGGCAGCCATCCGCTGCCCCGGCGGTTGGCCATCCGGCGAATGCTGGAGAGTTTTCGGGAAGCTCGCCGGCGCGGAATCATCGCGGGCGCGGAGCTGCCCAGGTTCTGGGCCATGGCCGAGTGCGACTTCTTCTTTTTCCGGTCCGGCTGGTCGTCTGAGATCCTGGGGGTGGGAGAACCCATTCCCCTGTTTCAACTGGTCTTCCACGAATGCTACGCAGGCTGCTTTTCCGGCGGCGGCTACGGCCGCTACGACTGGCCCCGGGACCGGCACCCGAGGCTGTATGAACTGCTGTTCGGGGCGGCGCCGGCCTATAACTGGATGCTGCCCTACAGCGATCTCCACCCGGGGACGGCGTTCACGGAAGTCCCGGTTGCCGATTGGGACAATCCCAGGATGGAAGCCCGGCTGGAGTGGCTGAAGCGTTGGCGGGCCTTCTATCGGGCCGTGGCCTGGTCGGAGATGGTTTCCCACCGGTTCCTCAACGCCGGGAGAACTCTGCAGCGGGTGGCCTACGCCAACGGGGTCCGGGCGGACTTCGACCTGGCGAAGGGGCTGTGCCGGGTTCAAGGGGTATCCGGGTTCAGCGGCGAATGGGAAAACCCCCACCGGGGTGAGCTGTGATGTCGCCCGGATGGCGGCGGTTTCAGTGTAAGATAGCCGGGAACCGGATGGGCGGCGGCCGGCCGACTTCTTGACGGGGGTTCCTGGCAGAGGGTCCGGAGCGGTGGCCATGCGCCCCGCACCTGCAATGGGAGGATAATGAAGCAGCTACTGAATCTCGCCATCCTGGTCCCGCTGTTCATGCTGTTGTCGTCAACCGCTCCCCGCCACGGCGCCGGCGGTCCTGCAGCCAACGAGAAGCAGATCGCCATGACATTCGTGGACGTGGCCGAGCAGGCCGGTATCGATTTTCAGCACTTCAGCGGCAGCGCCGAGAAGACCTACATCCTGGAAGGAATGAGCGGGGGGGTAGCCTGGATCGACTACGACCGGGACGGTTGGCAAGACCTCTACCTGGTGAACGGCGGCCACTGGGAGGAGCTGCTGCAGGGCAAGCGGAGCGTCTCCAACGCTCTCTATCGGAACAACGGAAACGGCACCTTCACCGAGGTGACCCGGAAGGCCGGCGTGGGAGGTGACCGTTGGGGGATGGGCGTGGCGGCGGCCGACTTTGACAACGACGGCTGGACGGACCTCTTCCTGTGCAACTACGGACCCAACACGCTCTACCGCAACAACGGCGACGGCACCTTCACCGACGTTACCGACCGAGCCGGAGTCGGAGACGGGCGCTGGGCGGTCAGCGCCGCATTCGGAGACTATGACGCCGATGGACACCTGGATCTCTACGTGACCAACACCGTCACCTTCGACCACAACAACCCGCCCCCCATGAACTGCCATTACCGTGGCATCACCGTGCAGTGCGGTCCTCTGGGCCTCCCCTGCGACGGCGACATCCTCTACCGCAACAATGGCCGGGGTGGGTTCGAGGATGTGACCCGAAAGGCCGGAGTGGGGGGAGTGAAGCCCTCCTACGGACTCGGGGTGGTGTGGACCGACTACGACAACGACAGGGACCTGGACCTCTACGTGGCCAACGACCAGATGGCCAACTTCATGTTCGAGAACCAGGGGGACGGATCCTTTACCGAGGTCGGACTGCTTTCCGGAGCCGGCTATTCCGACGACGGCATCGCCCAGGGCAGCATGGGAGTCGATTTCGGAGACTACGACCACGACGGGCTTCTGGACATCTTCATCACTCATTTTGCCGACGACTACAACACCCTCTACCGCAACCTGGGCGGCGGCAACTTCCGGGATGTCAGCCACCTGGCTGAAGTCGCCTTCCCCAGTTGGTCCTACCTGGCCTGGGGAACCGGCTTCGTGGACTTCGACAACGACGGCTGGGAGGATCTGTTCATCGCCAACGGGCACCTGTTCCCCCAGGTGGACCGCTACGAGATGGGCCAGAGCTTCTACCAGCGCAGCCAGCTCTTTCGCAACCTGGGCAACGGGAGATTCCACGAGGTCACGGCCGGGCTCGACCGGGTCAAGCTCTGGTCCAGCCGGGGAGCGGCCTTTGCCGACTATGACAACGACGGGGATGTCGATGTGGCCGTCAGCAATCTGGACGGGAATCCCTGGCTGCTGCGAAACGAAGGCGGCAGCCGGCAACGCTGGCTGAGTCTGCGCCTGGAGGGCGCCCCCAGCAATCGCAGCGCCGTGGGCGCCCGGGTGACGGCCCTGACGGAGACCGGGGTCCAGATCCGGGAGGTTCGGGGAGGGTCCAGCTACCAGTCGACTCACGACCTGAGAGTGCACTTCGGTCTGGGCAAAGCCAAGAAGGTCAGGTCATTGGAGGTGCGCTGGCCGAGCGGCGGCGCGCAACGATTTACCGACGTCTCCGGCAACCGGAGATACCGGCTCAAGGAAGGGGGCCGTCTTGAGCGGGACAAGTAGCGAGGTTGTGCCTCAGGCCGAAAGGCTGATGAATTGTTGATTGCTGATTTATGATCGTAGATTGATGGGGTATGACCACTGATTGTGCCTCAAATCCACAAACCGCGAGATTGCGATTCATGGTGTCTATTCCAGATCCAGCTATCTCCCTCGGCGACTTGCGGGGTTCCTCGCGGGCTCTGACTGAAGACTGCCGTCCGGGACACCGGGCAATCGGGGGATGGTCCCGTAAACCCGTTGGTTCGCCCCGCGAGCTGCTGCGCCGTGTACTGGTGCTGTCCCTGCTTTTTGGGGTCGTCTTCTTGAATCCCCGGCTGGGCGCGGAATCCCGCCACTACCGGGAAGCCAGGGAGTGGCATCAGAAGCAGCAGACTCTGATGGCCATGCTCTCGGCCCAGAAGGCCGTGGAGGAAGATCCGGAGAACGCCGACCATCTCTTTCTCTACGGGCTGATCCTGACCGACCTGAAACAGTTCAGCGAAGCCGAGGTTCAGCTTCGCAAGGCCGTGAGCCTGCGGCCCGACAGTGCCGAATTCCATTACCGCCTGGCCGCCCTGCTGCTGCAGGAGAAGATGGAGTGGAAGGCCACGCTGGGACTGGACCGGCGGGACACCAGCACGCGCGTGGTGCGGGGAACCGAGCAGGAAGCCCTGGATTCCCTGGAAACGGCCGTCAAGCTCGACCCCAACCACTTCAAGGCCCGACTTCATCTGGGTCGCAACTATTACGAGCACAATCAGCACCTGAAGGCCCGGCGGCAGTTCGAGGCGGTGTTGGAAAGGGATCAGGCGTACCCCTGGCTGCACTACCATCTATCCATGCTCCATTCCAATCGGGGAGAGGTGCAGGCGGCCATCCGGGAACTGGAAAAGGAACTCGAGCTCCATCCAACCCACGCCCAGGCTCGGCTGGAGCTGGGGGAGTGGCTGGTCAAGATCGGCCTGTTCGAAAGGGGGCTGAGCCATCTTTCCCAGGTGAAGCAGGACGAGGTCCATCCGGTCGACCTGAACTACGCCATCGCCAAGGCCCACCGAGGTTTGGGGAATCCCGAGCAGGCACTGGACGCGGCCCGGAAATGCCTGGAGACGGACCCCGAGTTCTCCGACGCGCACTATCTGTTGGGCCAACTCTACCGGCAAACCGGGAAACCGGAGTTGGCCCGCCAGTCCATGCAGACCTTCCAAAGGGTCAAGAAGAGCCCCACCCGCTGAGCGTTTCATTCCGCTCTCCCTATTGACTTTCGGCTGTTCCTTGGCCAACATGGATTGGCTATCTGAATTCGAATCTTTGAATGCGAATCGGGCGGGTGCCTCATGAAACTGGCGAAATGGACTTGCTGGCTTGTTTGCGGAGCGCTGCTGTCGCCGCTGGCGGTGATGGAGGCTCAGAAGAAGAAGGACAGGCAGCGGGAGCGGTCGCTGCGCCGGGAAACTCAGGACCGGTTCCTCAAGAAGTGGCTCAAGCAGGACGTCTCCTACATCATTACTTCCGACGAGAGAGATGCCTTCGACAGCCTGACCAACGACGAGGAGCGCTACCAGTTCATCGAGCAGTTCTGGTTGAGACGGGACCCCAATCCGGACACCATGGTCAACGAGTTCCGGGACGAGCACTACCGGCGCATCGCCTACGCCAACGAGCGTTTCACTTCGGGCAAGATGGGCTGGAAGACCGATCGCGGGCGCATGTACATCATGTACGGTCCACCGGACCAGATCGAGACCCACCACGGGGGAGGCACCTACTATCGGCCCTACTGGGAGGGGGGAGGAAAGACCAGCACCCATCCCTTCATCACCTGGCGATACCGTTACCTGGACGGGATAGATCTGGGACAGGAAGTCATCATCGAATTCGTGGATCGCACCTTTACCGGCGAATACCGCATTGCGCTCGATCCCTTCGAGAAGGACGCCCTCAAGAATACTCCGGTGGCCGACCTGACCGAGGACCAGAGAATGGGGCGGGGCGACGACATCAGCCGCCATACCCGTTACCCGTCGGGGCTGTTCTATTCGGACTTTCGAATGAGCCAGATGATCCGGCTGAGACAGGTGGCGGCTCTCAACCGGGCTCCCAAGATCCGGTTCAAGGACCTGGAAACGGTGGTGGACACCAAGCTCACCTACAACACCTTTCCCTTCGACTACCGGACCGACTTCATCAAGATCACCGAGGACACCATCCTGACCCCCATCACGGTGGTCATGAAGAACAGCGACATGACCTTCCAGGACGTGGAGGGGGTCAAGAAGGCCGAGGTCAACGTCTTCGGCAGGATCACCACCATCACCGGCCGCTCGGTCCAGGTTTTCGAGGAGGTTGTCCGGCAGATCGCGCCCGACGCCCTTTTCAAGAGCACCCTGGAGAAGCGTTCCCTCTACCAGACCCGCATCCCTCTGCGTTCTGGGCTCTACAAGCTGGAACTGGTGCTCAAGGACCTCAACAGCGGCAACCTGGGGACCGTCTACCATAGCATCCGGGTGCCGAAGTTTCCCGAGGACGAGCTGGCCACCAGCAGCATCATCCTGGCCGATCAACTGGAGCGGCTGCCCAGAAAGCAGGTGGGTTCCGGCCAGTTCGTGATCGGAAGCTCCAAGGTGCTGCCCAGCGTCGAGGAGTCGTTCGGCAGAGAAAGGCCCATGGGGGTCTATTTTCAGGTGTACAACCTGGCCAGGGACGAGCAGACCCAACAGCCCTCGGCCACCATCGAATACGTGCTGAAGAAGGGCGGGAGGGAAATCGGCAGAGCCCTCGAGTCCAATGACAAGCTGGCCGGAGCGGCTCAGCAGATGACCCTTCAGAAGCTGGTGGCCCTGGACGAGCTCGAACCCGGTCAGTACAGCCTGGTGGTTCAGGTCACCGACAACGTCGCCAACCGGTCCGTCGCCCCCGAGGCCAAATTCGTGGTTCGGTAAGTGTCCGGACTCGTGAAATCAGCCGACTCCGCCCGGCATGGCCCGGGACGGTTTCCGGATCCCCCCCATGCCCTACGAGATACCGTAATCGGTATCCGACCCGCCTAGCCGGGGGCCAAGGGCTGAACGATCTTCATAAAACTCTCATTACATTAGGCTTATCAAAGAAAGGCCCCATTGCTGCGGCGAATTGGCTTCCGAACACGGAGTCGCTGACTTCAATATTTCGTAGAATGGCGGCAGGCAGTTTCGGCAGGACTATGGGGATTTGGCTTCTAAAAGATTGAATAATAGAGGTTTAAGTCAATTTATGTTCATCTTCCGGACTTTGGCAAGCTGATTGCACGTAAAAAGCTGCTTTGACTAGAATTTTCGAAGTCCGTTTGAGCATATCGACTTCAACTGGTGGCAAACGTTAACTTGAGGAGGTAACCACTGATGCAACGCTTTCTAACAGTGGCTGGATTGGCCGTTGTCCTGGCCCTTGCACTGTCCTTCACGCCCGCGCTGGCCCAGGAGTTCACCGGCATTCACGGGAACGTCGAGGACGAGACCGGCGCCAGGGTGACCCAGGTCGAGATCACGGCGACTGAGGAATCCACGGGGATTACCCGCTCGACCGTGAGCAACGAGGTCGGCATCTACGAGCTGCGCGGTCTGGCGCCCGGGACCTACACGGTCGGGGCCGAGTTGGCCGGCTTCAAGGCCTATACCAACAGCGGCGTCATCATCTACGCCGGACGTCCCCGGCGCGTCAACGTCGTGCTGCAGGTGGGCGACATCCAGGACACCATCACGGTCTCCGAGGAGGGCGCCGTCATCGAGACGGACAAGTCCAGCATCACCTACACCTTGCCCTACAAGGAAGTCGAGGCCTTCCGGATTGCCGCCAGCCTGATCTACACGGTGGGGAACAACCCGGGCGCCGAGTCCAGGAGCCAGGTGCACGGGGCCTTCGCCAACAACACCACCTCGCTGCAGGACGGCGTGGCCACCAATGCCTACGGTACCTTCCGGGCGCCTCAGGAGCTGGTCCAGGAGATCAACCAGGTCTCGCTGAACGCCCCGGCCGAATACAAGACCGCCACCACCATCAACGGGGTGGGCCGAGGCGGCACCAATCAGTTCCACGGCGAGATCTGGATGCAGTTGGACCACCCCCGGCTGCGGGCCTTGACCGTTGGCCAGACCAGGCATCCTCCCGCCAAGCCGGGTGTCCGCTGGAACTACATGGCCTCGGGGCCCATCTACATCCCCAAGGTCTATGACGGGCGAGACAGGACCTTCTTCCATTTCTACGTTCAGCCCAATAGAAGCGACCAGAAGGCTCCCATCCGGAACTACGTCTACCCCACGGCGGCCATTCGCGGCGGGGACCTGACCGAGGTGGTGCAGCAGCACTTGGGAGGGGATCCCGTCATCAACCCCTTTACGGGCCAGCCTTTCGCCAACAACATCATTCCCGCCGATTTGATCAGCCCGGCGGCGAGGGGGGCATTGAATTACGCTCCCATGCCCAATGCTTCAAGCCCCTTGGGCAGCCTGGTCGACAACACCCATGGGTTCCAGTTCGGCAGCAACGTGGAGAAGGACTGGCACGTGCGCTTCGACCACGCCATCACCGACTCCAACACCATCTCCTTCAACCACTACGGCTACAACCGGGTCCTGGACGAAGGCAACACCATTTCGCTTTCGACCTGGTTCGGCGACAACGCCACCCGCATGTGGAGCATCCAGGATTCCCACATGTTCTCCCCCACGGTGATCAACGAGTTCACCTTCGGGACCAACGACCAGGGATACGACCAGAAGGGCGCCACCACCGTCGGCAACACCCTGCTCAGGGAGTTCGGCATCGACCTGGGCGGGCGCACCTCGCCCGAGGGACCCGGATGCCCCCAGATCTACACGGGCCTGTGGGGATTCCAGCCGGGCGCCCTCTCCGGTTCGTTCTCGGCCACCGAGCTCACCTTCCCCTTCCTGGGACGCTGCGGCGCCGGCGGTGACAGGAGCGATCCCAAGGTCTGGGTGATGAAGGACAGCGTCTCCGTCAACAAGGGCACCCACCTCATCAAGTTCGGGGTGGAGGCCAACTGGGAGCGGCCCTTCGGGTCGGTCAACAGTGCAGAGGCCTGGGGCGTGTATCGCTTCACCGGTCATTACAGCGGCAGCGACATTGCCGACTTCCTGCTCGGAATCCCCCGCGAGACGTCGATCGCGACGTCCCGGGCTCCCGTTCACGCCCGCGGCTTCGACTTCGGGTTCTTCGCCCAGGACGACTGGAAGGTGACCCCGCGTCTGACCATGACCTACGGCGCCCGCATCCAGCACTTCGGGGCTCCCACGGACGCCAACGGCCTCTTCTACAACTTCGACTTCGACAACCTTCGGGTGGTGGTTCCCGACCGGGCGTTCCACCACGTGGTGCCGGTGTGGCCGCAAGGGGCGATTCCGGTGGTGAAGGCCAGCGATGCCGGCTATCCCCAGAGCCTCGTCAACTTCACTACGGCGCACATCTCTCCGCGCTTCGGCCTGGCTTATCGCATCAATGACTTCACCGTGATCCGGGCCGGCTACGGCATCTACCACGTGCCCTTCGCCATCGCCGGGGCAGGCTTTAGTGGTCTCGGGCGGGCCGGCTGGCTGGGAGGCCGCGAGGGCGGACCCTTCGCCGGATCGGAGACGTTCGGGCCCAACGTGATTACCGACGGCGTGCCGCAGTTGACATTCAACAAACCCTTCCTGCCCGCGGGCAGCGGCGCCACCTCCAAGCAGGGCGTGCGGGGGATCCCCCTCAACAGCCGCAAGGACGCCTGGGCCTACGACCAGCAGTGGAACCTGACCCTGGAGAACGACCTGGGCGACGGTTGGGCCTCGCGGATTTCCTACGTGGCCTCCAAGGGCACCAGTTGGCCCTATCGGAGCAACCTGCAGACTCCCACCCCCAGCACCATTCCCTTCGACGAGCGGACCGACAAGTTCCCCTGGGGCCCGAACTTCTCCTTCGTGGATCGGCACGACCTGGGAGGGACCGGCAGCTTCCACAGCCTGGAAGTGGAAGCCACCCGCCAGTTCAGCCGGGGCATCTACCTGCGGGCCTGGTACGAGTGGAAGAAGAACCTGGCCGACGTCATTCCGGGGCTGTTTTCCTCCACCATCGGCTTCGAGGCCGAAGATCCGCTGGACCGCCAGCGCGACAAGGGCATCCAAAACGGAATCCGCCGGCAGCGCTGGCACGTGGGCGGGGTCTGGGATCTCCCGGTGGGCCAGGGGAGGCAGTACGCCGCCAACATCGGCGGCGCTCTCAACACCCTGATCGGCGATTGGACGGCCGCCTTCAAGTTCACCGGCGGCTCGGGGACGGCTTTCACCCCCTCCTATTCCGGTTCGGATCCCTCCAACACCGGACGCTCCAGCGGCCGGCCCGACCAGTTGTGCAATCCCAACGGCTTCGGCGAAACGCCCGGCATCGGGTGGAACAAGTCCTGCTTCGCCGTTCCGCCGGCGGGAATCGGACGCTACGGCAACGCCAGCCGCGGGATGCTGATTGCGCCGCGTGACTGGGGCACCGACCTCAATGTGTTCAAGCGGTTCAACCTGACCCAGTACGAGAACGGACCCTACTTCAACTTCGAGACCTACATCTCCAATCTCCTGAACCACCGCAACGCCTCGGGTCCCTCCTCGACCAACATCACGGCTGCCAACTTCGGACTCTTCCAACCCAGCGGGTGGGAAGCGCGCCGCATCGTGTTCCGCCTGCGTCTCGGCTTCTAGCAGGACCGAGCGCCGGATCCTTTACAAGAGCCCCGTGCAACCGCACGGGGCTTTTTTTTTCGCCGTCACTCCCCCTCCAATAAAATGTTCTGTCGTGGGATGACACCCCCGGGAGCGCGGGCGTCCTGCCCGCACAAGACCCGGCGCCGCTTCGTCTGTCTCCCCCATTTCGATCGACCGGGAACGGCACCATTGCCTGCCCTCCTAGGAAGTAACCATTTTTGACCATATTCGTTATTCCTGCTACGATGGATGGCTGATGCATCCCCGTGGAGGACCGCTGAATGAATGTGTCTCTTACGTCGGAACTTGAAGCGTTTGTAGCATCCAAGGTACGGAGCGGACGCTACCATTCGGCCAGTGAGGTGATTCGTGAGGCATTGCGGTTGCTGGAAGAGCGAGAACAGGTGAGGGCCCTGCGAATTCATGCGCTACGCAAGAAAATTGGCGAAGGAATGGAGGAATTGGAACGCGGCGAAGGAATTGCCGGGGAGCAGATATTCTCCGAGCTCGGAGTCGAGTTGGGCATCCTCGAAAAAAACCGGCACGAAGATTGAGTCAATTCGTTCTTTCCCCAGCCGCAGCGCAAGACCTTAGGGAGATTCAGGCCTACATTGCACGGGACAGCATAGGTGCAGCCCGGAGAGTGGTCACTCAACTTCGGTCAGCGTGTGAGCGACTTGGACGGAACCCGCAAATGGGGCATAGTCGTGAGGATTTGACAGATCAACCGGTGTTGTTCTGGCCGGTGGGAGCATACTCAATCATCTATCGCCCAGAGACCACGCCTTTGGAAGTCGTGCGGGTGTTGCACGGATCTCGGGACATTCCCAGTCTGGTGTAACGCAAGCGCCGTCCTTGCCACCTTGTTCGACAACACTCTCGGATTAACGCCGCCGACAGCTTTGAAGCTCCCATTCAACAAGACTCTCATCCTGCCAGTCCTTCTCATGCTGACGCTCGGCTTCCCGCTGTTATCGCAGGCGGACGCCTACCAGGAGGCATTGGCCAGCTTCCGGTCCGGGCGTCACCTGGAAGCGCTGGTGGCCGTGCAAAGCGCATTAAGCCAGGAACAGGACAACGCCTCCTACCACCTGCTGCATGCCAAGGTGTTGGCAGAGCTGCGCCAGTACGGCGACGCCGAAAAGAGCCTGAAGCGGGCTACCGAACTGCGTCCTCAATGGGTGGAGCCATTCTACGAGTTGGGGATGCTCCAGTTCAGGCGCGAGGAATTCAGGGAGGCGGCCACCACGCTGGCCGGGGGAGTCGAACTCGCACCCGATTCGGCCAAGACTCGCTTTCTTCTGGGCGTCAGCTATCTGCAGATCAACCTGGACCATGCGGCCATGGAGCAGTTCAAGGCCGTGGAGGCGGCCGATCCGCGCTACCCCGCCGTTCACCACAGCATCGGAAGGGTTTACTTTCGGCAGGGCAGGGACGCCGAGGCCATTGAGCACTTCAGAGCCGAGCTGGCGCACAACTCCGATCATGACGCGGCCAGGTTTCTTCTGGGCAAGGCGCTGGTCAGGACGGGCCAGGCCGAAGAGGCGGTGACGCATTTGCGGGGTCTTCAGGGGAAAGAAGTGGGTCAGGGACAACTCCACTACTACCTGGGTGCGGCCTACCGCCGCCAGGGGAAACGCGCAGAAGCCCTGGAAGCGCTTCAGAGGAGCATCGCGGTCAATCCCAACTCCTACGAATCCCGCTACCTGCTGGCCCGGCTCTACCTGGAAACCGGCCAGACCGAGTTGGCCCGCAAGCAAATGAAGGCCTTCGAGCAATTACGGCAGAGAGAAGGGAGGGGTCGGTCGGTGGACGCCTTGAAGCAGGAAGGGCAGGACCCGGAATTCAGTGAAGCGGACATCGACGGCGATGGCCGGTTGACGCCGGCCGAATTCGAGGGCTTCGTCAATACCCGAGTGAAGGGGTTCACGAGGCATGACGAGTTCTTCCAGGGGCTGGATGGCAACGGAGACGGCCGGCTGGACCGCCGGGAGTTCGCCCGGCGCTTTGAACTTCTGCGAAAACTTCAGAGCCAATAGGAATCCCGTTGGCGTTGGTCTGCTGGAGGTGGACTTGTGACCATGGCGGTGCGAGCAGGGAGATCTCGGGTGAAGTGTCAAGTAAGTGGCGCCCCAGCCCCCGACGACGGGGCGCTTCATCCGATGGTGAAGAAACAGGTTTGTGTGACAACAAGTTGCAGGTTCCGGGAGCAGGCAAGCGCCCTGTGACGTGGTTGCACTCTATTTTTCCTTGAACATGGATGCACAGGATAAACAGGACGAGAGGTTCCTGCACCGGAAGCCGGCTGGGACGATGATCCGGTGCGGGTTTGCGGATGCTCAGGATTGCGAGCCAGTTGTTTCCTGAAAAATCCTGTGCATCCTGTGCATCGATGTTGATAATCCGTTTCGTGGCAGTGCGGGCCGTTGACGCAGATACGTCCCGCTTGGTGGCCCTTCGTCTTTCTTCGTGTGTCTTCGTGGATCACTCTTTTTCTCGGTTGTTTAAGACAAGCCCCCGGCAGCGGCCGGTGGCTGAGGGCCCGGAGCCTGTGATGAAGGACCGGTCGCCGGTTCGGAACGGTTCCGGTGCGCCCGCCGGCCCCTCGGCCCATGGCTCGATCGGCTTCGCCGCAGGGATTCTGCTGGTGGCCCACCTGTTCCGGCTTCCGGCCCTGCCGGAGTCAATTCCCCAGTTCGTCGACATCACCGGCCCCAGCAACATCGCCTTCCGGCACATGAATGGCGCCGAGCGGAACAAGCGCTACCTGTTCGAGCTCAAAGGGGGCGGCGCCGGTTTCTTCGATTTCGACAAGGATGGCTGGCTGGACCTTTTCATGGTTCAGGGATCCACCCTGGAGAGGTTCCGCAAGGGTGACAACCCTCACGGCGCCCTCTATCGAAACCAGGGAGACGGCACCTTCAAGGACGTGACCCGGAAGTCGGGGCTGACCCGCACGGCTTGGGGAATGGGAGTCAGCTTCGGAGACTTCGACAACGACGGCTTCGCCGATATCTACCTCAACAACCTGGGTCCCAACTTCCTCTACCGCAACCGGGGAGACGGGACCTTCGAGGATGTCACGGAACGGGCCGGCGTGGGAGGCTCCGGGTGGACCTCTTCCTCGGCCTTCGGCGACTACGACGGGGACGGAGACCTGGACCTGTTCGCCTGCAACTACATCCACTACGATTTCCAGAACCTGCAGCCACCCGATCCCAAGCTGGTCTGCCACTACCGGGGCACCACCATCCCCTGCGGACCGCTGGGACTCCAGGCCGGATCCAACCGGCTCTACCGAAACAACGGCGACGGCACCTTTGCCGACGTCACCGCGGAATCCGGATTGGACGAAGACAACCACTTCTATTCTCTGGGCGTGGTGTGGGCCGACCTGGACGGCGACAAAGACCAGGACCTCTACCTGGCCAACGACAGCACCCCCAATCAGCTCTACGTCAACCAGGGCAACGGCACATTCAAGGAAATGGGACTTCTGAGCGGTCTGGCAACCAGTGCGGCCGGCGACTTCCAGGGCGGCATGGGCGTGGATGCGGCCGACTATGACAACGACGGCCGACTGGACGTCTTCGTGACCAACTTCGCTCACGACTACAGCACCCTCTATCGGAACCGGGGCGGCCTCATGTTCGAGGACGTGACCCAGCAGGCCGGGTTGATTCAGCCGGAGTGGCTGCTGGTCGGCTGGGGTACGGGGTTCTACGACCTCGATCACGACGGCTGGAAGGACATCTTCCATTCCAACGGGCACGTTTACCCCTTCATCCTGGACGCCGATTGGTCGGAGACCTACTTCCAACCTTCCTCCATCTACATCAACCAGAGGGACGGGACCTTCCGGGACGTGAGAAAGCTGGCGGGAGGCGATCTCCGGAAAGAACTCCTGGGACGGGGGATGGCGTTTGCCGACGTCGACAACGACGGCGACATGGACTTCCTCATCGGCAACCTCAACGGCGTCCCCCTGCTCTACCGGCACCAGGGGGCAGCCCCCAACCATTGGGTGATGTTCCGGGCCAAAGGGGTGCGGAGCAATCGGGACGGCATCGGGACCCGCATCACCGTGGTCACCGGCCGGCTGCGGCAGGTCTGGGAGATCAAGCGAACCGTCGGGATATACTCCGCCAGTGATCCCAGGGCCCATTTCGGACTGGGTAAAGCCGGCCGGATCGATCGGGTGGAGGTGAGGTGGCCCAGCGGGGTGGTGCAGGAATTCAAGGACGTGCCGGCCGACCGGCATTACCGGATTGACGAAGTCAAGGGGCTGGAGAGGGAGTTCTTGTCTGAAACAACAGAAAAAAGAGTTATCCACGAAGGCACACGAAGGACGACTAAGACACACGAAGCGAGACGCCGAGGGGAACCGGAACCCTTCCGTGCTCCCGATACGCCATCCGGGCCCCCTGTTTCACTCTCGAATGATCCGCCCCGTGGTGGGGGGCAGGGGCGGCGCTTACCTGAAACAACAGAAGAAAGAGATATCCACGAAGACACACGAAGGACGACGAAGGGCCACCAAGAAAGACACTGACGGAAGATCGTGGTCCGTGGGACTAAACCACTAACCCATCTTTAACAACGTTTCTGATCGCACGTTTATTATCAACACGTTACAAAGACAAAAAACCGCAAGTGGCACTACAAACGGGTTGAAACCGGAGATTGCGGGGTTTCAGACGATCATCTTGCGGACCCCTCCAGG
>JAJECY010000049.1 GCA_022821775.1 Acidobacteriota bacterium | reverse complement strand
ACCGCCATGGCTTCCTCCAAGGGGGTCTCCAGCGGAAAGTCCAGCTCGGGCCGGCGGAAGGTCACCGATACCGAGGAGCCCGCCATCATCGGGAATCCCAGCTCCCTGGACCAGTCGACCATCTGCCTGGACTGGTCCCAGTCGTAGGAGAGCTGCTTGTCGTTGAACACCGGCACCGCCCGGCCCGAATGGCGGAAGACCTTCACGATCTCCTCCATGTACTGGTAGCGGGGGTAGAGCTTCTGGTTCCTGACGTTAGTGGGGAAGTCGCCGTGCTCGGCGATGAGCAGGACACCGTCCACCGCCAGGGTGTCGCCGCCCAGGGTGAGCGCCTCCCGGATGGTCGGGTAGCGAGCCACCCCCCAGCTCCCGGCCAGGCGGGCGCCGATGTCGGCGGGGTGCTCCTGCTCCACGTAGAGGGAGGCCACCCGGCAGGGTGGGGGGTAATGGCGGTCGTTGATCCAGTAGCCTTCCAGGAAGCGGGTGATGAAGTTGTCGGCGTGGGAGCGGACGTGGTAGGTGGTGGCCAGGGCGGCGATCTTGCAGGGTCCCGAGGCCCCCGCCGGCAGCGGCCAGGGCGCCGCGGCCGCCGCCACCGCCGTCCCGGCCAGTTTCACAAAGCTCCTGCGGTCCATACCGTTCATCTTGGTATCTCCATGAAGAACACGAAAAAAGAGTTATCCATAAAGGAACACGAAAAGAAAAAAGCTAACCACGAAGTCACACGAAGGACCACGAAGGCACACGAAGAAAGACGACATGAATTAACAGGATGGACAGCGCTGGGGACGTTGTTGAATTACTGGAATATCTGGTCAAGAGCGCGTAGGGAACGCTATTGGCTCAATTCAATTCAGGAGCGGCCGATCGAAGTTATTCCAGTAATTCAACAACGTCCCCTATTCCCTTGCTCCCCCTTCCCGATGCGTGGCAGACCTTCTCGAATCCCCACCTACGCCTTAGTGTGTCTTCGTGGTCCTTCGTGTGACTTCGTGGATTACTCTTTTCTCCCTCGACCTCTCCACACGCGCCTCACCTCCCGATAACTGCCGCCTGCGCCATGTTGGAGACGCTCTTGAGCAGGAAGCCGTTCTGGTGGGCGGCCGTGCGGGTGCTCAGCAGGACGCAGACCAGTTGGCGCCCGGGGTCGGCCCAGGCCACCGTGCCGGTGATGCCCACGTGCCCGAAGGTGGCGGCGGTTCCCAGGTCGCCGAAGTAGTTCCACACCGGTGAGTCCCGCAGGGCCCAGCCGTATCCCCAGGGAGCTCCCAGATCGCCGTTCTGGTCGCGGGTCATGGCCGCCGCGCTGGCCGGCGAAAAGACCCGCGCCTCTCCGTAGCCGCCGCCGTTCAGAAAGGTCTGCAACAGGGCCGCCAGGTCGCCGGTGGTGGCGTGCAGGCCGCCCCAGGGGTGCCCCATGGCCCGCCAGTAGGGGGAGTTGGGTCCCCAGCGCCTGGAATCCTCGGTATCCCGGTCTTCCTGGAAGATGGCCGTCTCTTCGATCTTCCGGCCCTGCAGGCCCAGCATGGTGCGCCGCATGCCCAACGGCTGGAAGATCCGGGTCCGCAGCAGGTCTCTCAGGCGCATGCCCGAGACCCGCTCGGCGATCTCGGCGGCCAGCAGCGTGCCCATGCTCTGGTAGGAAAAGCCGGCGCCGGGCTCGAACAGCAGCGGGGTGCGCAGGGCCGCCGCCACGAATCGGCTCAGCGGCGCATGGGACCGGCGCAGTTCGGTGTTTTCCGGCACCATGTCGGGCAGCCCGGAGGTATGGGAGAGCAGGTGGCCGACCAGGACCCTCTCCTTGAGCCTGCCTTGAAACTCGGGCAGGTAGCGCTGCACCCGGTCGGTGAGCGCCACCCGGCCCTCGTCCACCAGCAGCATCAGCCCGCAGACGCTCACCGGCTTGCTGATGGAGGCCACGATGTAGAGGGTGTCCGGCCGGGTGGCGGGTGCCCCGGGACTCCGGTTCAGCCTTCCGAACCCCTGGTGGAGAACCACCCTGGCGTGGCGGGCCACCAGGACGGAGGCCGAGTCCACCCCGCCCCCGGAGGTCTCTGCCTTCAGCCGGGCCGATATCTTCCGGAGTCGAGCCGCCGACATGCCCACCTCGGCCGCCTGTCCCGGTTGGAGGACGGGGGAGACGCCGGCGGGGGATGCGGGCCGGGGACCGGCGCCGGCGGGAGAAGCCCGGCCCATGCCCAGCAGACCCAAAGCCCCGCCCGCCAAGACCTGCCGCCTGCTGTGAATGGGGGCCCGTCGGGTGGGCATGGCTGCTCCCGCGGGGGCCGATTGCGGGACCGGCCCGTCCGGCCGGCTCCCTCCCCCCGTGGTTTTCTTTTGCGGTCGAGAGGTGTATCCTATCCCAGGATTCCCACCGAAGAAACAGCCTAAATGTCATGAGATTTGCCGTGCCGTCGTGGCTGCCTTGCTGGACCCTGGGAGTGCTGGCGCTGCTGTCGCCGGCCGGGTCCCAATCGGTTCGAGCGCAACAGCCCGAGGAGGATCCGGCGGCCTTCTTCCGGCAACAGGTTCGACCCGTCCTGGAGACCCGCTGCTTCGGCTGCCACGGCGGGCAGCCTACCGTGCAGGCCGATCTGCGCCTGACCGGCCGGCAGGCGCTGCTGCAGGGCGGCCGTCGGGGACCCGCGGTCGATCCGGAGGACCCGGCATCCAGCCTCCTGATCCGGGCCATCAACTACGCCGGGCCCAAGATGCCGCCCGGTGGTCCCTTGCCGCCGGAGCAGGTGGCCCTGCTGACCCGGTGGGTGGAGATGGGGGCGCCCTGGCCGGAAGAGCAGGCGCGAGAGCCGGAGCTTGCCGAGCTGGAGGAGAGCTCGGCCGCGCCCGCGGGCGAGGAGAACGGCGGATCGCCCCGGGTGGAGGAGGGCCGGAATTTCTGGTCCTTCCGGCCGCCCCGGCGGCCCGAGCTCCCCGGGGTCGAGCGGCAGGACTGGGTGCGGACCCCCGTCGATGCCTTC
>JAJECY010000024.1 GCA_022821775.1 Acidobacteriota bacterium | reverse complement strand
ACCAGCATTGTGGAGTTTGAAGCAAGGTCCTGCCCGGACAACCGCTCCGTCTAGCCGGAGAAGAAGTCGCCGATGCCGCACGCAGGCTGGTCTCCTCCATCGACGACAGTTACCTCGCCATCCAGGGACCACCAGGTTCCGGCAAGAGCACTGTCGGTGCTGAGATGATCGTCGACCTGGTGGCGGAGGGAGGCCGAATCGGAGTTACCGCCAACAGCCACAAGGTGATTGGCGAGCTCCTGGCAAAGGTCGCTGAAGCGGCCGCGAACAGGGGAGTCAACGTCACAATCGGACAGCGCTCCACCGAAGCTCCCACCTTCGGTGACGCCGTTCACTTGAAGGACAACAACGCCGCACGGGACGCACTGGATGCCGGCTCAATCGACGTGGCAGGAGGGACAACCTAGCTCTGGTCCCGGGAGGACATGATCGACAGCGTCGACGTTTTGTTCATCGATGAGGCTGGCCAGATGTCGCTGGCGGACGCGGCCGCGGCATCCCCCTGCGCCAGGAACATTGTCCTGCTCGCAGACCCCCAGCAGCTTGACCAATCCCTCCAGGGAACTCACCCGCCGGGGGCCGAACGCTCGGTCCTGGCCCATGTCCTGGACTCCGCGCAGGTGATGCCCGAGGAATTGGGCCTTTTCCTGGACGGCAGCTGGCGTCTTCATCCCAGTATCAGCGCCTACACGTCCGAGGTCTTCTACGAAGGCAAACTCCACTCCCACCCGGGACGGGAGTCGCTGAACCTGGACGGCGTCGCTCCGCTTTCAGGGACCGGAATCAGGTTTCTCCCCGTCCAACACACCGGACAAACCAGCGAATCGCTCGAGGAAGCCCAGGAGGTGGCCTGTCTGGTCCGGAACCTGTTGAATGCAAACCCCACTTACATCGACGCTTCAGGCGCCCTCCACTCACTGGACGAGACCGACGTGCTCATCATCACGCCCTACAACGCGCGGGTGAAATCCTTGAGCGAAGCGTTCCCGGGATTCCGCGTCGGTACCGTCGACAAGTTCCAGGGCCAGGAGGCACCGATTTCCATATATTCCATGGCGACCAGTTCCTCCGATGAGGCTCCCCACGGAATGGAGTTCCTGTACAGCCTGAACCGCCTGAACGTGGCCACCAGCAGGGCACAGTGCTTGGCCATTGTCGTGCCAGCCCAGGGTTGCTGAGGGTCAGGTGCCGCACCCCTAGGCAGATGCGACTGGCCAACGCCATCGCCCGGCTTGTGGAGATGGCAAATTGAACTCAATAATACTCCCCGTCCCTTAATGATCGTCGCCTTAAGCGGCATCCGCCCTGCCTTCCAGCGACACCCGCACCCAGTTGGACATCCGCGTCGGTGTGCTGTAACCCTTGCGGTACGAACCGCCTCCACCTGTACAATGAATCAAGCTCGTGACCTGCTGGAAGACCCCCAGCAGGGTGTCTACAGTACCTCTTTATCGCGCCGACTTAACCACTCACACATCCAAACCCATCTCGCAGAGGACCAACACATGGCTTTCGGCAAGGAAACCGCAGCAAAGGTGGAATCCCTGTACCAGGAACATCTTGAGGAAGCATTCCAGGAAAGGTACGCTATCCAATAGGCAGAATATTCAGGATTGAGTTCCCGCTACCCACCGGTCGCCGTAAGAGGAACCGGCGCATTGGCGGGTCCGCGCACCAGGGCCCGGTCCGCAACGAGGCAACAGCAGAACGTCCTTTCAAGGGGAGAAGGTACACCTCGCCGGAGGCAGCGAAAGACGCTGGACAGCTGCCGCTCTCCTGGCCCACATCGCAGAGCCCCAGGCAAGAGCCTGCCAAAGTAAGCCACACACGGTAAACGCAAACCTAAACGCTCAGGCAGAAACCAATCGACCCCACCGGCAACGGACACGCCAGCCCCGGCCCCGAAAAGGAGACGGGGCTGGTGCTTTGCCCCCACCTTCATCCACCAGGGCAACAGCCGACACTAGAGGAAAGCTCCTCCTTCCACCACGGCATCCCCGCCGGAGACCTCCCATGCCCCAACCCCGCGAACACCCCTACATCCGGACAACCTGGCTCGCCAAACTGCCGTGGGCCGGATGATTCCGGGCCCACTGGCAGGTCCCGTTCGCACCGTTCACTTGAGGAGATTTCTCATTGCATAGCGATGATCCTTGTATAAACGCCACAGGGTGTTATGGTCCGCCTGTTGCGAGCCGGTAAGCCGCAGATTGTCACCGCCCATGCAAAAATGAGCGAAATCGCCCATTGAGGATTGACCCACCTGATGCAAAAGGCATCATTCACGAAGACTTCGTGGAGGTGCCTGAAGATTTTGCTGAAGGTGCGAGAAGTGAAAGAAATCTACGAGATGAAAGGAGCGGGCCGCTCGATCCGGGGGATTGCCGAGGACCTGGGCATTGCCCGCAACACGGTTCGGCGGTATCTGAAATCCCCGGAGTCCATGAGTCCCAGACCCCGAGCGCGGCGGGGATCGAATCTGGACCAGTATGGCGACTATATTGATCAGCGCCTGTCCCAGGGGCTGGAAAACTGCGTGGTACTGCACCGGGAGCTCAAGGCAATGGGCTATGACGGCGGGTACACCACCCTGAAGCGCTACGTGTCGCCGCGCCGCCGCCGTCGGCAGCCGGAGGCCACCATGCGCTTCGAGACGGCACCCGGGGAACAGGCTCAGGTGGACTGGGGCAGCCTGGCCTACCTGGATCAGGGCGGCCGCAAGCACCGCATCTGGGTATTCGTGATGACCATGGGCTGGTCGCGGGCCTGCTACGTGGAGTTGGTCAGAAGGGCGGACACCGCCGCCTTCATCCAGTGCCATGTAAATGCCTTCGATTACCTGGGCGGCGTGCCCCGCCGCTGCCTCTACGACAATGCCAAGGTGGTGACCCTGGGCCGGGATGAGGAGAAGCAGCCCATCTGGAATCTGCGGATGCTGGACTTCGCCCTCCGGGTGGGTTTTGAGGTGAGGCTGTGCCAGCCCTACCGGGCGCAGACCAAAGGGAAAGTCGAGAGCGGGGTAAAGTACGTCCGGCGCAACATGTGGCCCAGCATGCGCTTCACCGACGACGCCGATCTCAACCGCCAGGGACTGGAATGGTGCGACAGCGTGGCCAACCGGCGAATTCACGGGACCACCCGCCGGGTGCCCTGGGAGATGCTGGCCGAGGAGCGGCCGCACCTTGGGAAGTTGCCGGCCCGGGGCGCGTTGGCGCCATATCTCCGTGAGGATCGAAAGGTGGCCAGGGACGGCTTCGTCAGTTGGGAGGGGTCCCGCTACGGAGTCCATTGGAAGTGGGTGGGAAGGACGGTGCAGGTGGGCCAGCGCCAGGGGACGGTCGAGGTCTGGGCCGGCGATGAGCGCATCGCAGTGCATCCCAGATCGCAGAAGCTGGGCCAACGTTTCGTCCTGCCCGGCCAGTGGTCGGGGCTGCCGGCGGGAGACAACCGGCCCCGGCGGGAGGCAATGGCGGTGCAGATTCCCGTCGGCGAGGTGGAGCGCCGCTCCCTGGACGTCTACGAGCTGGCCGCCGTGGGAGGTGCCAGATGATCGCCTTGGAGCAAGCCCGCCAGTACCTGGAGAGCCTGGGTCTGAAGCAGGCCGTCGAAGTCCTGGACAACACTCTCGATACTGCCGCCGTCAAGCAACTGACCTATCCGGAGATGCTGGAGCAGTTGCTCAGCGCTGAGGTGGAGGCCCGAAGGGAGCGGTATCTCTCCACCAGAACCAAGCTGGCGCATTTCCCCTACCAGCGCACCATTGAGCAATTCGACTTCTCGTTTCAGCCCTCCATCGATGAGCGGCAGGTCAAGGAACTGGCCGGCCTGGCCTTCGTCGCCGAGGCCAGCAACATCCTGCTGCTGGGACCGCCCGGTGTGGGCAAGACCCACCTGGCGGTGGCATTGGCCAAGAAGGCCATCGAGAGCGGCCACGGCGCCTACTTCGCCCGGGCCTACGACCTGATGGAGGACCTGCGCAAGGCCCGCGCCGAGCACAACCTGGACCGGAGGATGCGGGTCTACCTGGCGCCCAAGGTCTTGGTGGTGGACGAGTTCGGCTTCTGGCCCTACGACCGGGAGTCGGCCACCGCCTTCTTCACCTTGGTCGCGGCCCGCTACGAGCGGGGCAGCATCATCCTGACGTCCAACAAGGGCTTCGGCGAATGGGGCGAGCTTCTCGGCGACACGGTCATCGCCTCGGCGGTTCTGGACCGGCTGCTGCATCACAGCCACGTGCTGAACATCCGTGGCGAGAGCTACCGGCTCCGGGAGAAGCGGCAGGCTGGGCTCTTCAGCTCGCATCAGCTGCTGGGCGGAGCAACCGGGAACGGCAACGAGAACCACGGCGCCTGACAGAATCTCCGCTGAATAGCAGGGTGGGTCAATTCCAGGTGGGCGGTACTGAAACAGCAGACTGAAACAGCAGGAGGTGGGTCAATCCCAAGTGGGCGGCAAGGGCTGACAAGAATCAGGTGGGTCAGATCAAGATGGGCGTTAGTGGGTTATTTTCAGTGGGCGTTGACAGGTTGAACTGGCAGCGCCTGGGAAGGGTGGGGAAAGCCGGCCGCAGACGGCTGGCGGTGTAACGGTAGAAGTCCCGTTCGCTGCGGAAGCGCGCCCACTGGCTGAAGATGACCAAGGTGATTACCTCGCTCTCAGTCAGGGAAGC
>JAJECY010000281.1 GCA_022821775.1 Acidobacteriota bacterium | reverse complement strand
TCTTCCCTGATTGACGAAGTCCCCCGCCTGACCAACCTGGAGCACTACGCCCGCATCGTGCAGGAAAAATCCACCCTGCGCAGTCTGATCAAGCGGTCCAACCAGATCATCTCCTCCTGCTACGAGCAACAGGACGAGGTGGAGAACGTGCTCGACAACGCCGAGAAGGCGATCTTCGAAATCGCCGAATCCAAAATTCGGACCGGCTTCGTCAGTCTCGGCCAACTGGCCAAGACCAGTTTCAAGAAGATAGAAGCGGCGGCCGGTCAACGACAAATGGTGACCGGAATTGCCTCGGGGTTCACCAGGTTCGACGAGTTGACCTCCGGGTTTCAGGCCTCCGACCTGGTGGTGTTGGCAGCCAGGCCCGCCATGGGCAAGACGTCTCTGGCCCTCAACATTGCCAGCCACGCCGCCCTGAGATCCGAGAAGAGCGTTGGGATATTCAGTCTGGAGATGGCGGCCGATCAACTGCTGTTGCGAATTCTCTGCTCGGAAGCCCGGGTCGACGCCCACAAGCTGCGCACCGGATATTTGGCCAAGGAAGCGTGGAACAAGCTTGCCGGTACCATGGGAGAAATGGCCTCGTCTCGCATCTTCATCGACGACACACCGAGTATCGGCCTGCTGGAGATGGGGGCCAAGGCCCGCCGTCTCAAGGCCGAGAGCGGGCTGGACCTGCTGGTGGTGGACTATCTGCAGTTGGTTGCGGGAGGCGGAGGGCGAAACGACAATCGCCAACAGGAGATCTCGAACATATCCCGGGGGCTGAAGGCCCTGGCCAAGGAGCTGGACATTCCGGTGATTGCCCTCTCCCAGCTCAGCCGCGCCCCGGAGCAGCGCACCGAGAGTCACGAACCGAGGCTCTCGGACTTGAGAGAGTCGGGCTCCATCGAGCAGGACGCCGACCTGGTGACCTTCATATTCCGCGAGGAAATGTACAAACAGACCGATCAGAACAAGGGGCTTGCCGATCTGATCATCGGCAAGCAACGGAACGGCCCCACCGGCAGGATCAGGCTTGCCTTTCTGCGAGAATACACCCGCTTTGAAAACATTTGGGAGGAGTAGGCCGGAGATTGAGTGGAGAGTGGAGAGTGGAGAGTGAAGAGTTTCGGGAGCAGTAAAGCACCGAATGTCAGCGTTTACTCGCAATGCCTGTCCTTGCGCAGCCTTGGAACTGGGCCGACAAGGCGCTGAAAAGGAACCATCTCTTGCAATTCAGCCTGCGTCCCGGTGAGAAATTCGTGGTTAGTTTCTATCGAAAACTGATCGTCTACCGGAAATCAACGGACAATGCTCAACGCGCTGATCAAATCACTCTCCACTCTTCACTAATCACTCTCCACTGTCCACCAGCCCTCCAACCCGGCACCGCGCATGAATAGAACGGGCAGACCTACCTGGGTAGAGGTCGACCTGGGGGCCGTCCGGGCCAACCTCCGTGCCCTGAAAGCCTTTCTTGGCGAGGGCGTTGGCATCATTGCCGTTGTGAAGGCCGACGCCTACGGCCACGGGGCGGTGCCGGTGGCCCGCTGTCTGGAAGAAGCGGGCGCCGACGCCCTGGCAGTGGCCATTCTGGAGGAGGCCCTGGAGTTGAGGGGGGCAGGCATCCGATTGCCTATCCTCATCCTCAACGGGTTCTGGCCGGGGGAGGAGGCCGAGATCATCCGCCGGGACCTGACGCCGGCGGTGTACGCCGAAGACATGGTGCTGCGGTTGGCCCGTGAGGCCGCTCGCCTGAAGACCCCGGCCCGCTACGCCATCAAGGTCGATACCGGGATGACCCGCCTGGGTATTCCCTTCGAGCAGGCCGGCGAGGCGGTTGGCCGCTGCCTGGCCAGGGAGTGGGTCGGTTGCCAGGGTCTCTACACCCATTTCAGTTCGGCCGATGATCCAGGCCATCCCGCCACCCGCCGGCAGATCGACCGATTCAGGCAGGTGCTGGCCGACCTGCCCGCCGCGAGAGCGGCGGGATTCCGCAACCACATGGCAAACAGCGCCGGCATTCTCGGATTTCCCGAAGCCTGGTGCGATGCGGTCCGTCCCGGCCTGATGCTCTATGGGATCAATCCACTGAGTCGGCCGGCCCCACTGACCTTGAAGCAGGCGTTGAGCTTCAAGACCTCGATCGTGCAGGTCAAGACGGTGAAGGCCGGAACCGAGGTCGGATATGGGGGCGACTACGTGGCTTCAAGAGGCACCCGGATCGCCATCCTGCCGGTGGGCTATGCGGATGGGGTCAACCGGCTGCTGGCCTCCGGGGGCAACGTCCTGCTGCGCGGCCGCCGCATCCCGTTTGCCGGCAGGATCAGCATGGATCTGACCGCGGTGGATATCGGGTCGGATCCGCAGGCCGGAGCGGGAGATGAAGTCTGCCTGATCGGCCGCCAGGGAAGCGAGGAAATCGCAGTCGGGGAATTCGCCTCCGCCTGCTCCACCATTCCCTACGAAGCGCTGTGCCGGATCGGTCCAAGAGTTCCGAGGATCTATCGATAGCCGCCTTCCCGGGGCCTCCCGGGACAAGTTCGGTTTGCCATTGCTCCGGGGGCGTCCCATAATTGTGGCCTTTGGCTCCGGCTCCCTGCAGGCTGAGCCTGGCCCGCATTTCAGGAGGTGTCATGTCTGATAACCCGTCTCACCCTTCCCGGGACTCGGGCTGGGTGGCGGCCAGCTCCAAGTTGACTTCGGCGGCCGTCATTGCATTCACCGAGGGTCCGGCCGTGGATGCCGATGGCAACGTCTTCTTCAGCGATATCGCCAACAACCGCATCATGAAGCTTTCCGCCGGCGGGGTCCTCTCGGTCTTCCGGGAGGACAGCGGCCGCACCAACGGAAACATGTTCGATCGGCAGGGTCGCCTGGTGAGCTGCGAAGGGAGTGAATCGGGCCCGGGGGGACGGCGGCGGCTGGTGCGGACGGACATGCAAAGCGGCGAGGTGGAGGTGCTCACCGATCGCTTCCGGGGCCGGCGATACAACAGTCCCAACGACCTCGTCATTGACGGTCGGGGACGGATCTACTTTACCGACCCCTGCTACGGGGACCGTTCCATCATGGAGATGCGGGAAGAAGGGGTCTATCGGATCGACCTCGACGGCTCGGTGGTCCGGGTGTTGCAACAACCGGCCATCCAGCGTCCCAACGGCGTCACCCTCTCCCCTGACGACGGGACGCTCTACGTGGTGGACAGCAACCACCAGCCCGGCGGAAACCGGAAGATCTGGGCTTTCGACATTCAGGACGACGACGGGCTGGCCAATCAGAGAGTGGTTTACGACTTTTCCCCGGGCCGGGGCGCGGACGGAGTTCGGGTGGATGCCCAGGGCAACCTCTGGGCGGCGGCCGGGATCAAGATGCCCAGGGGAGAGGGAGAAACCGGCCTGAATCCTCCGGGAATCTACGTGGTGAGCCCGACGGGTGAACTGCTGGGCTTCATCGACGTTCCCGAAGACCTCATCACCAACCTCGCCTTTGGCGGCCCCGGCAAGCGGACCGCCTACATTACGGCCGGAAAGACGCTCTTCCGGATCGGTCTCAGCGTCGCCGGCCATACGGTTTACCCCTGATCGAACGGCAGGCGGAGCGGGAGGGAAGCAGTGAGCAAGATCAAAGTGGGCGCGGCCCAGATTCCCCAGACGACCAACGTGGGGGTCAACACCTCCAAGGTGCTTGAGACCATGGACAAGGCTGCTGGGGAAGGGGTGGATCTGCTCTGCTTCCCCGAGACCCAGCTCTCCGGCTACCGTGTCGGTCTTCTGGCTTCCGAGGCTCCCTGTCCAACCGGGGCTCTGGAAGAGGCGCTGGAGGAGATTGCCGGGCGTTGCCGCCGGCTCAACATGGGGGTGGTCGTAGGCACCGAGACGCCCAACGGTTCCTCCAAGCCCTTCAACAGCGCCGTGATCCTGGACCGGGAGGGGAAGACCCTGGCCCTCCATCACAAGAGCCGGCTCACCCCCAAGGACGCCGAAGGCTACTCCCCGGGGACCGGACCCACCCTGTTCTATTTCGACGACATCTGCATGGGGATCGTCATCTGCTTCGAGGGGTTCCGGTTTCCCGAGAACGTACGGGAGCTGGCCAAGGCCGGCGCCACCATTGTCTTTCACCCCCAGTTCAACCACCTCTACA
>JAJECY010000291.1 GCA_022821775.1 Acidobacteriota bacterium | reverse complement strand
TGTCAGCGCTCGGGGAATGGCTCAGGGGTTCTCCTGGTGGGCCTACGATAGCGTCTTGGAGGAGATTCAAGACCGGGGGACGCTAAGAGTCGGCGTGAGCCTGTTCGTGCCCCACTCCGCCTGCAATGCAGACGGCGACTTGATCGGCTTTGAGATCGACGTCGCGGCCAAAGTAGCCGCGGATATAGGGGTCGATGTTGAATTTGTGCGGATGAACTGGAACTACATCCTCTCATCTTTGGTCGCTGAGGATTTTGACGTCATCATCAGTGGTATGGCAATCCTTCCGCACCGTAATCTCAGGGTCAATTTCACGTCACCGTACAATGCCCTCGGTGTGTTCCTGGTGGCTAACAAAATGGAAACCATAGACTTGGAAACGCTGGCAGATTTCAACAGTCCCGCTGTTATGATTGCGACCCGCCGGGGAGCGTCGTCGGTGGGTTTTGTCGAAAATGCTTTTCCGGACGCCACGTTGCGCTTGTTTGACGCCGACAGCGAGGTCGTCCAAGCCGTCGTTTCGGGAGACGCCCATGCTGCGGCAGCGTTCTCGCCGAATGAGACGACGTGGGTGGAAGCCAACCCGGAGACCCTGCACCTGCCCTTCGAAGAGCCGTTTGCCTCTGAAGTGGGAGCGATGGCCATACGAAAAGGTGACCTCGATACCTTAAATTTCTTCAATGGTTGGATTACGGCCAACGAGGCTGATGGCTGGCTCGAACAGCGTCGCCAGTATTGGTTCGAGGGCCGCGAGTGGGCCGATCGGGTCGCTACCGATCCTGACACCCTCGCTGAGTGCGACGAATCCTTTCAGTAGCCGGCTTGAGGCGGGATCATCCGGACGGTCCGCTATGGCCCGGCTGGGCTCTTCCTCCGGGTGGTCCGTGCAATTCTTCGAAGGCCCACATTCACCATGTCGAGAGAACGCCCTCCCGAATCCTTGATCTCTTTCGAGGATCCCATGTCTCCAGACCGCACCTTGCCTGATCCCGCCGATCAACTCGAAAAACCGGCTTTCATCGGAAAATCTTTCGTCATCAAAGGGGGCGTGACCGGCGATCAGGATCTGGTCGTCCATGGTCGCATCGAAGGAACCGTGTCGCTCTCCGGCTACCGCATCACGGTGGGCAGCGGCGGCCAAGTCAAGGGCGACATGCTCGCCAAGGTGATTCGGATTGCCGGTTATGCGGAAGGAGAACTCCGGGGTGAAGAAAAGATTTTTCTGGATCGCTCTGCAAAGGTTCGAGGCAAAATCACCTCCCCCCGAGTCTCTCTGGAAGATGGATGCCGGTTCAGTGGCAGCATCCAAATGCATGACGTTGGGGAGCCGAATGCTGAATAACCGGAGCCCGGCAATGGGAGCGTTGCGGGGAGGGGTCACGATCAGTCTGGCAGAAGAAATCGCCCACCACATGGAAGCCCCGAAGAACAAGGACTTCTATGCGGGGTTCGTGCTGATGGCCCTGCTTCGCAACCACCAGGACCAGATCCACAAGGGCGAGATCAACATCCACAGCCGTCGCGGAGTCCGGTCGCTGCTCAACGACGTTTGGGAGTGGGCCGAACTCTTGGACGATTACCGGCCGGTGGAATACCAGGAGAAGAAGAACTGAATAGTGCTGGAGGAAGAGTGGTCGGCCCCATCCTGCGCGAGGATGCCACTTCCCGTGCTCGTGGGGTCGATTTCCGGGGCGGGTCCAGTTCTCGCTGTCCCGCCCCGGACTCCTTACTTCTCGGATGAGAAAGGAGAAAAGTGGAGAGAGTCAGGATCGACACGATGACCAACGACCGGATCGTCCTCATCACCCGGGAAAACAACCGCATTTTCCGACAGTGCGGCAAGAAGAACAGTTTGGGATGGGCAGACCTGACGAACGCTCCAGCGAGGATCGTTGCACATTCCCTTCTGTCCGTTGCCAATAATCCGGCCTCGAAGGGATGACCTTGAAGGCGGAAGGACCACACGAGGCGCACCTTGACCTTGGGCGCAACCGCCAGGCCGCACGCCTTGCCTACATCGTCAGCGACCACAGCAGCAGCCGACGGACGCTTGGCTTCGTGGTGGGCGCAATTCTGGCGACGATGGACGCCAAGCAACGGCAGTCGGTGGCGTCTTTGCTGGAGGCGCTGCTGCTCCGTGACGATTTGGGCAGGTTCAGGCTGAGCAAGTATGGGCGGATGTCTGTCGAAAATGTTGTAGACGAGTTGTTGAAGGAGTGACGATTACTGATAAACCGACTGCTTGACTCTGAACTTTAGATGGAGGGTTTCACATGAGAAGGATCGGGGTTGTCTTTCTAACGATCGTACTCTGCTCGAGCGGGCTGTTTGCTCAGAAGAAGCGGGTGGCTGTAATGGACTTTGATTTCTCCACCATTGACAACTGGTGGGAAAGCTCCTGGGACGTCGGCAAGGGAGTATGTGACCTGATCGTTGACGAACTGGTCAACGACGGCACCTTCAGCGTGATCGAGCGAAAGCAGCTTGACACCATCCTGGACGAGCAGGATTTTTCAAATAGCGACCGTGCCAACCCCGGGTCCGCAGCCAAGATCGGAAAGCTGCTGGGAGTGGATGCCATCATCGTTGGCAGCATCACCCAGTTCGGAGTCGAGAAGAAGGGATTCAGTATCGGCGGCATAGCAGGCAAGCTCAGGAGATTCGGGGGCGGCGCCGTAGGGACCAAAAAGGGGAAAGCGGAGGTCAAGCTGACGGCCCGGATCGTGGACATCAATA
>JAJECY010000057.1 GCA_022821775.1 Acidobacteriota bacterium | reverse complement strand
GGTCACTGCCACGACCAAGAGGATCACCATGACGACACCCACCTGTGTCACCTTCTCCCGAACGCTCAAGCTGAGGTCCCGTCCGACCAGGGACTCAACCAGAATGATGGCAATGACCCCGCCGTCCAGGATGGGTATGGGCAACAGATTGACGATTCCCAGGTTGATGCTGATCACGGCGATGAACATGATCAAGTCGGAGAGGCCGGACTTGGCTGCCAGGCTGGACTGTCGGGCAATCGCAATCGGACCGCCGACCATGCTCACCGGAGCGGTGCCCCGAAGCAGCCGATGAAGGAACTCGAAGAGCAGTCCACCGAAGCGGATATTGCGCTCGATTGAAGCGTTCAGCGCCTCCACCATGGACAACTGCTTGACGGTGGTTCTGGCCATGGGGTTCAGCATGACTCCGATCATTCGTCTTTGGGTGGATTCGTCCAGGTATGGGGTGACCTGGAACTCCAGCTCCCGGCCATTGCGCAGGACCGTAATCGGGATAACCGTTTCCTGGTTCCGGTCCATGGCGTCCACCAGGTCGAGTCCAGCCTGGCTGAGCACCATTCCGCCCACCTTGACCACCTGATCTCCCGGCAATATGCCGGCCTCGGCGGCGGGTTTGCCTGCCAGCACCTCCTTGACCTGAACCGCGGCCAACTCGTAGGGGGCGATTCCCAGGTAGCCGGCGCTGTCGCGACCGCGGGCCTCGGGAGTCAGAGTCAAGGGGAAAGTCCGTCCTCCTCGCTGGACCTGCATATGCAAGGGAACTCCGGGACTGATACTGATCTCCAGAAGGAACTCTTCCCAAGTGGGGTTTTGCCGGGCACCGGCAACGACGATGCGGTCACCCGGCCTGAGATCGGACTCGAGGGCAGGGGAGTCGGACTTGATCAAGCCCACCACCACGGGGTCCCGGGGCCAGACGGGGACCTCGTATCGGTAGTAGAAGAGTCCGGTCAGCAGGACCACCGCCAGCACACCGTTCATGACCGGCCCCATCACGGCCACAATGAATCGCTGCCACTTGGGATGGGAAAGGAACTCTTCAACCCCTCCGGACACGTCGTCGGGGTTCTCACCCGCCATCTTGACGTATCCGCCCAAGGGAATGGCACAGACCTTGTAGTCGGTTTCCCCACGGCGGAAACCGAACAGGCGTGGACCGAAACCGACCGAAAAGGCCTCGACGCGAATCTTGAAGAACTTGGCCGCGCCAAAGTGGCCCAGTTCATGGACCACCACCACGGTCCCGAACACCACCAGCACAGCCAGAACACCCCACAGGAAATCGATCATTTCAACCTGTTGTCCGGTTGGGAAGTTGTTGGGACATTGCCCGGAAGACCGCCGGGGTCGCCGCGCCGGGAGTCCTAACTGAAGTCCTTTTGAATCAAACGGTAGGTTTCCCTTCGCACCGATTCATCATACTCCAGAATTTCCGCGATCGAAGAGAATTTGCCCACCCCGTTCGCCTGCTCCATCATTTTGGCGACGATCCGCGGAATTCCGGGGAAGTCGATCTTTCTCTGCAGGAAGGCCTCTACCGCCACTTCGTCCGCCGCGTTGAGTGTGCAGGGCAGTGCCCCCAATTCACGAGCAGCCCGGTAGGCCAGCTCCAGGCAGGGAAAGTTCCCCGAATCGGGTTGCATGAACTCCAATTTGGCCGCCTGGTCCAGATCCAGGCTCGGCCTGGGACTCGGAAGGCGCCGGGGGAAATTGAGGGCATACAGGAGCGGTTGCCCCATGTCGGTGATTCCGAGCTGAGCGATCATGGACCCGTCCACGAACTCCACCATGGAGTGGACAATGGACTGAGGATGAACCCAAACGGAGATCTGGCCGACATCCAGGTCGAAAAGCCAGCGTGCTTCCAGGACCTCCATGCCCTTGTTCATCATGGTCGCGGAATCGACCGTGATGCGGTCCCCCATTTTCCAGGTGGGATGCCGCAAGGCCATCTCCGGGGTGACCCGACTGAGCTGCTCACTGCTGTACCCCAAAAAGGGGCCCCCGGATGCGGTGAGGATGACTCGTGCGACTTCGTCGGCATGGCCGCACCGCAGACACTGGTGGATCGCGTTGTGTTCGCTGTCGACGGGGAGGAGCTGCACCCCGTTGCGCTGAGCCAGCTCCGTCACAAGTTCACCTGCAACCACCAGCACTTCCTTGTTGGCCAATGCGATCTGCTTTCCACATTCGATGGCCCGGCAGGTGGGCGCCAGACCGGCGACTCCCACGATAGAGCTCACCACCAGCTCGGTTTCGGGATGGGTAGCCACCCTCAACAGGCCTTCCTCCCCGACCACGATCTCCGGATGGGCGGACGGATCCAGGGTTTCGAGATTCCGGGCCAGTTCCGTTGCTGCTTCCAGGGTGGATACTGACACAAGTTCGGGGTGGAACCTTCCGACCTGATCGGCCAGTTCGGTCGTGTTCCGGCCGGCAGCCAGGGCAACCACCCGAAACTCACCGGGCAGCTCTTCCACCACCTTCAGGCAGTTCCGGCCCACCGATCCGGTTGACCCTAGCAAGGATATTGTTTTCATGGCTTTGGGGAAGGCGGTCTAAAGTTCTGCCTCGGAAATGGGGTTGTCATGTTTCGGAGCGCAACGGCGCCGGATTCAAGGAGCGACGACCAGGCGATGGAGACTAGGACTGCCCACTCAGTCGCAGGTAAAAATACAGAAACGGGGCAGCGAACAAGACTCCGTCAATACGATCCAGCATTCCCCCGTGCCCGGGCAACAGCTCTGATGATTCCTTGGTTCGAGCCCCCCGCTTCATGGCCGACTCGGCCAAATCTCCCACCTGGCCGGCGACCCCCAGGGAGCAGCAAAGGAAAACGCGGGGAATCAGGGGGATCTGGGGAATCAGAACCTGGCTGGTCAACGCCGCCAGGCTGTTTCCCAACAAGGCGCCAAAGGCTCCCTCCCAAGTTTTTCCGGGGCTGATTCTGGGAGCCAGGGGACGCTTCCCCAGCAGGCCTCCCACGTAGTAGGCGGCTGTATCCCCCAGCCAGATCGTCAGCAAAAGAAACAGGATCCACGAGGGCCCGTCACCTTGGGGTCGGTTGTGGATGGCCAAGAGAACTCCCAGGGTGGTGGAGACATAGACGAGGCCCAGCAGGGTCACGCCGCAGCTCGGCAGCGTTTCCTGCAGCACTTGTCCTCGTCGGAGGGCCAGGACGAGACAGGTCACTGCCGCCAGGGTCAACAGCCAGAATATGGCCGAGTGGTCGTCGGGAGACCAATAGAAGCTACCGACCAGCAGGAGCGAAAAAGTATGGGCGGCTGCTCGGAAGACATGGATGCCGGTGTCCCTGGACAGCCGAAAGAACTCCTCCAGGGCAATGGCCGCCACCCCCGCGATGAGCGCCAGGAAGCACCAGGACGGCAGGTAACCGACCACTCCGATCAGTGGGGGGAGCAGCACGACGGCTGTCAGCCAGCGTTTCATCGGTTCGCCAGGCCTCCATAGCGCCGCTCCCGGGATTGATAGGAGAGCACGGCGTTGAAGAAGTCCTTCCGTCGGAAATCGGGCCACAGGGTCTTGGTGACCCAGATTTCGGAATAGGCAATCTGCCACAGCAGAAAGTTGCTGATGCGCATCTCCCCGCTGGTCCGGATCAGCAGATCCGGATCCGGCTGTCCGGCCGTGTAAAGGCATTGGGCGATGGACTGTTCGTCGATGGCGGACTCGTCCTGCCCGCCGTTCTTGCGTTGCTGCCACAGTGCATTGAAGGCGTCGACCAGTTCCGCGCGCCCGCCATAGTTGAGCGCCACGTTGAAGCGCAAACCCCGGTTTCGGGAGGTCTCTTCCCTCGCCCATTGAAGCTCACGCTGAATGGAGGGGTCCAATTCCCGAGTCCGCCCCAAAGTCCCGAAACGGATGTCATTGGCCATTAAATTGGCAATTTCCTTGTTCAGGTATTCCTTGAGCAGACTCATCAAGGTGACGACCTCGGTTCGCGGGCGCTTCCAATTCTCTATGGAGAAAGCGTAGAGGGTCAGGATTCGCAGCTTGAGGCGAGCCGCGGTTTCCACCGTTTCTCGCACCGATGCGATCCCGGCCCTGTGCCCGGCCACCCGAGGCAAGCGGCGTTGTTGCGCCCAGCGGCCGTTTCCGTCCATGATGATGGCTACATGCTGCGGAATGCTGTCGAGATCCAACTGATCGAAGAGCCGGCGGTCTTCTTCGTCTTCCCCCCAGTAGGGAGCGAAATTGCGTTGAATTTCCCGACTGTTTCCTGACATGAGCCTCATCCCGAATGGGCTGACGTTACGCGAGCCTGAGAGCGACGCTCATCAGAGAGGGATGTTGGGTGAGAGGCCGTCGGTCTTTACAGGGTGAGTCCGGCGTCCCGGTGGGAGATGGCAATCGTGTTTCTGAGACAAGTCACTAATAGCCGACCCAAACCAGGAAGAGACCTTTGGCTGGAGCGGTCGGGCCAGCTCTGGAACGGTCTTTCGATTCCAGAATGGCAGGGATGGCTTCCACCGGGAGCTTGCCCCTGCCCACTTCCAAAAAGGTGCCGACCAGATTCCTGACCATGTGATGCAGAAAACCGCCGGCACAAACGTTATATTCCAGGAGTTTTCGCCGGGTGTCAAACACAAAAAGGGAGGTGGTGACTCGCCGTATCTTGCACTTGGCCTGGCTGTCGGCGTCGCAAAAAGCGCTGAAGTCCCGTTTCCCCACCACCATCTCGGCGGCCCGATTCAATTTCTCATAGTCGAGCCTGCGGTGGAAGTGGTGGACATAGGGGTATTCGAAGGGAGGGCACCAGGTGGTGTTCAGGATTCGATAGCGATAGTGTTTGGTTCGGGCATGGTGCCGGGCATGGAAATCGGCCGCGGCCCTCTCGATTCCGGTAACCCGGATTGTTGCCGGCAGACGAGAGTTCAAAGCCTTCCAGAGGCTGGACAATTCCAGGCGAGTCGTCGTATGGAAGTGACACACCTGGGCCAGCGCATGGGCTCCCGCGTCGGTTCTTCCCGAGCCGCAAACATGGACCGGCTCCCGCACAATGCTCTCCAGAGCCCGGGTCAACTCACCCTGGATGGTTCGGAGTCGCGGCTGTATCTGCCATCCGTGAAAGCCTGTTCCGTCGTATTGGACCACCATCCGGAGATTTTGCGATGGCGACCCCGGGGCTCGCGGCGAGCCGGGGCGGTCTGGATTGGAAGCAGGGCCGGGTGGCATCTTGAGTCACACACTGCTGCGGAAGACGCAAGCAGACCCGCGGGTCAGGCGCGGCTGCCCGGTTTTTGGGGTTTGGATCCGGATTTGCAGAGCGGACACTCCTCGGGCAGGAAGGTCGGAATATTCAAGCTCCAGAGGCAATGGTGGACCATGCCCTCGAGTGCCTTTCCACCGCTTCGATCGATGATGGAGGCTACTGCTATCGGAATGGCGCCGTGGTCTTCCACCAGGGCCATCGTCTCCCGGGTCGATCCTCCGGTGGTGACGACGTCGTCTGCGATGAGGGCTTTCTCCGCCTTGCGGATCCGGAAGCCGCGACGAAGCCTGAGGACATCACCCACGCGTTCGGCGAAGACCGCTCGGCAACCGAGGCTTCGGCCGAGTTCGTGTCCGATGATAATGGCTCCCATGGCCGGGGAAACGACCAGGTCGGGCTTTTCCGAGCCCATGAGGGCAGTCAACCGGGTTGCGCACCACTCCGCAAACCTCGGCCACTGCAGGACCTTGGCGCACTGGAGGTATTGAGGGCTGTGAAGACCGGAACTGAGCAGGAAGTGTCCCTCCATGAGGGCTCCGGTATCGGTGAAAATCTTCCGGATCTCGTCTGAAGGGGACATAGGCGGGTTTGCCGAGTCTGAAAGCAGGGATGGTAGCATCGGCCATTTGCGAAATCAATTGAGGCCGTAAGCGGGGTGGCCGGCCACGGGCGCCAGACCGGTCGCGGGAGCAGCTTGCGGTTTGGGAATTGTTGAAACCAACGCGGCGGGGAACACGTTTTTCATTACCGTGCTGCATATCATTGATACTTATGGGTGACCACTCAGAGAAGGAGCCGTCAATGCGTCGAACTCTACACCTCATTCACACCTTGTCCAGGGGACTGATGCCGTTGTGTCTCGGGTTGGGCATTCTGACCGTCCCGACCGAGATGCGGGGCCAGGCGGTGTTTCCCCTTCCCGACTGGTTCAAGGACAATATCGTTCGTCCTCCCGTCCCGGAACGCCAGGGGGAAGCCTCGGATTTTTTGAGCGGCCTGATGCAGCGCGACCAGGTGGGATTGACCGAAGCCGACGCCGTTCAGATGGTTCTCGAGAGCAATCTGGACGTGGTGGTGGAGCGTTTCGATCCCCGCATGTCCGAGTACGAGATCGACATGGCCTATAGGCTCTTCGATCCAACCCTTTCGATGACGCTGGGCGCCAGCAGAGACACGCGGCCGCTGACCACCACCTTTCTGACCGGAACCGAGACCCAGACGAGCTTGTCCCATAACGTCAACGTGGGAGTGAGCAAGCTCTTCGAGACCGGGACGCTCTTCGGATTGGACTACACAAGCAACCGCGTCTCCGACAACAACCTGAGGAACTTTCTCAATCCCTACTGGCGGGCCTCCCTGACCGCATCCGTCAGCCAGCCGCTGCTCAGGAATTTCGGTCTCCTGCCCAACACCCGCCTGATCAGAATCGCCCGCAACAACAAGGACATCAGTCAACATCTCTTCGAGCAGCAAGTCGTTCAACTGGTCAATCAAGTCCAGAACCTGTACTGGGATCTGGTCTTTGCCGGCAAGGACGTGGAGGTCAGGAAAAAGTCCCTGGACCTGGCCGTCAAGACCAACGAAGATAACAAGCGGATGGCCGAGATCGGGACCCTGGCTCCGATCGAAGTGGTTCAGTCGGAGGCCGAGATCGCCAACCGCAGGGAGGCGTTGATTCGGGCCGAGTACTCGCTGGCGCAAATGGAGGATCAGATGAAAAAGCTGATCTCCTCCCTGGGGGACCCCGGCAGGGTGGCAGTGCGGATCGTGCCGCTGGATTCTGTGGCGACCATGGACGATTTCAGGGACTTCGACCTGGTGCAGGCGGTGAGTTACGCCATCGAGCAGCGACCGGAGATCAAGCAGCAGCGCAAGCGGATCGACAACACGGGCATCGACCTGAAGTATTTTCGCAACCAGCTCCTTCCCGATGTTCGCTTCAATGTCAGCTATGGAACGGCGGCTCTGGAAGGAGTCAGCAGAGTATTCGAAGGGGGAGGGTTCGGTGGATTGCCGTTTTTCGGGGGAACGCCGGTGGTTGCCGGCACCACCGGGCTGGGAGATGCCTTCAACCGGCTGCTGGGTTCGGATTTTCCCACCTATGGCGCTTCGATTTCGGTTGAGATACCCCTGAGCAATCGCTCTCGGCGCGCGGACTATGCCCGAGCCAGCGTGGCCCGGCGACAATCGGAAAAGCGGCTTCGAGCCCTGGAGCAGCAGATTGCCCTGGAGGTGCGCAATGCCCACACCCAACTGGAAATGAACCGCGCCCGCATTGAAGCCACCCAAAAGGCCCGTGAACTGGCAGAGCGAAACCTCGAGGCGGAGCAGAAGAAATTCCAGCTTGGCACCTCGCAGATCCGATTCGTATTGGAGGAACAGGTGCGGCTGGCCGAAGCCCAGACCAATGAAGTCAACGCCCAGGTGAGCTTTACCAAGGCCAAGCGAGACCTGGACAGGGCCATGGGCAAGACGCTCGAACTGCAGAACATCAGGATTGGAGATGCGATTGCCGGCAAGGTGGCTCGAGGAGACGTGGCGAAAGACAGTGGATAGTGGTCAGTGATTAGTGGACAGTTTTTTGATCGACACACAAAGCATCTTGTCGATCCCGGCGTAGTAGTGCGAGGGTTGCATACAGGTCCTCAGGCGCTGGCCTTTCCCGAAACCCTCGCCCGACCACTTTCCACTCTCCACCAATAACTAGCCACTATTCACTATTCACTATCCACTGCCGTTCCCACTGCCTTGCGGATCTCGGTCACTGTCATCACGCTCAACGAGGAAAAGCATCTCGGCCGCTGTTTGGAATCGGTCCGCGGCATAGCCGACGAATTGATCGTGGTGGATGCCGGCAGCCGGGACCGGACCTGTGCGGTTGCCGCTCGATGGGGCGCCCGAGTCTTCCAGCGCAACTGGACCAACTATTCCGACCAGAAGAACTATGCGGCCGCGCAGGCTTCCCACGAATGGATCCTCAGCCTGGATGCCGATGAGTGTCTAAGCCCACCTCTGAAACAGCAACTGCTGGAGGTGAAATCCCATCCGGCGCCGGCCAACGCCTACGAGTTTCCACGGAGAGCCTTTTATCTCGGCTGCTGGATCAGCCATTGCGGCTGGTATCCCGACCGCAAGCCGCGTTTGTACCGGCGCCGCCACGGGAAGTGGGTCGGCGACTTCGTCCACGAGCATCTAGTCTGCGATGGTCCCGTTGGTCGCCTGGAGGGCGATCTTCTCCACTACACCTGCGACTCCGTTTCCGACCATGCCCATCGGGTCGGGAAGTACACCAGCCTGGCGGCACGGGATCTGCAAGCCAGGGGGATCGGGAGCGGCCCCCTCAAGATTCTGGGTTCGCCGGTTGCGGCCTTTCTGAGCACCTATTGCTTCAAGGCCGGCTTTATGGACGGTCTGCAGGGCTTTTTGATTTCGGCCTTTGCCGCCTACTACAATTTCCTCAAGTACTCCAAACTCTGGGATCTGCAACGGTCCCAACCGCCCGGCCAGGCGGCCGGTGAGGAACCCGCGGACGACCGGGGCAGCCTTCCGTGAAAGCTGTCGGAACTGAATAGGCGTGGATTGCAGCTCCCGAGCTTCAGGGCCAATGAAGGGACCGGTTCATTCACCATGAGGATCCTTCACCTGGATTCCGGACCTGCCTGGCGGGGTGGTCAGCAGCAATTGCACTATCTGATCGGAGGGCTGAAACGACAGGGGATTCAGCAATTCCTGGCCGCTCGCAAGGGGAGTCCTCTTGCGACCCGTGCCGCCGAACTGGAGGTGCCGGTTCGCGCGCTTTCCCTGTCCTCCGAGTGGAACCTCGTCTCGCTGGCGAGTGTGGCCAGGCTGGTTGGCCGTTTCCGACCTCATCTGCTTCACGCCCACGATTCACGGACGCTGGGTCTGGCCGTTTTGCTGAAGACCCTCGGCTGGGGCGGCGGAGTCGTGGCTGCCCGCAGAGTGGCCTTCAGCATCCGCGGCAATCCCTGGTGGAAGTTCAAGTATGGGCGGCAGACCAGCCGGGTTATCGCCGTTTCCCGATACATCCGCGATCTGCTCATTGAGGAGGGATTGGAACCGGGGCAGGTAGAGGTTGTCTACGACGGCGTCGATGCCGAGGCGGCGCCGCTTCCGGAGCAACGGTCCAGCGCACGGCGGCGCCTGGGCGTGGCCGACGGTGAGTTTCTTATCGGATGCGTCGGCCACCTCACCCCGGAGAAGGGTCATGCATTGCTGATCCGGGGTTTTTCCGAGATCCTGAGGACCCATCCCGAATCCCGGCTGGCCGTTGTGGGAGAGGGACCGCTCCGAGCGGAGCTGGAACGGTTGATCCGGCAGACGGGCCTCCAGGGGCGGGCCGTCTTGACGGGATTCGTGCCTGACCTGGATGGCATCCTGCCGGGATTCGATCTCTTGGTGCATCCTTCTCTGGCCGAGGGCCTGGGATCGGTCCTCCTTCAGGCCATGTCCCGCCAGGTTCCCCTCTGCGCCAGCCGCACCGGCGGGATTCCCGAAGCGGTGATCGATGGAGAGACCGGGTTCCTGTTCTCGCCGGGTAGTCCGGATGCCTTGGTGCGGTCCGTGTTGCGGGCAAGAAGCCATCCCGGCCTGGCCCGCCGGCAGGCGGAGCGAGCGGCCGCCCGGGTCCGGTCTGCTTTTTCCGTGGAGCGGATGGTGGCGGAAACCCGCAGGGTTTACTCCGATATACTCAACCTTTAGATTCCCTTGATCCTGCCATGTCATTGATGGAATGGGTGTTCATCTCCCTGGGTCTGAAGATCGGCAGCTTTCTGAACGTTTGCATTGTCAGAATCCCCCGCCGGCAATCCATCGTATCCCCCAGGTCGTTCTGTACACGCTGCGGCCAAGCCCTGAAGCCTTATGACAACATCCCTCTGATCAGCTACCTGGTGCTGGGCGGGAAATGTCGGTTCTGCAAAGGAACCATCTCCTGGCAGTATCCGGTGGTCGAGGCACTGACGACGGCCATCTTCTGGGGCACCTATGCCGGTTACGGGCTCCAGTGGAAGACGGCGGTACTATTGGTCTTTTTTTCGGCATTGATCGTGCTGGTTTTCATAGATCTGAACCATCGCCTTCTGCCGGACGTCATCACTCTTCCCGGTATCGCACTGGGAGTTGTCCTGAGCCTGCTGGTCGGGATCGAGGACGATGTCGGAACCGCTCTCGTACAGTTGGCGGGTCTGCCGGATTCCGGCGGCCGCTGGGGCTGGCTGATCAGTTCCTTGTTGGGAGCCTTTATCTGTGGCGGATTTCTCTGGCTGGTTGGAGCGGTCTACTTCAAGCTGAAAAAGGTGGAGGGATTGGGGGGTGGCGACTTGAAGCTGATGGGCATGGTTGGAGCCTTCCTGGGGGTAAAGCTGGGGCTGCTGACCATCATGCTGGGATCCGTGCTGGGCGCTCTGGTCGGTCTGGCTTATATCAAGATGACCGGCAAGGACTACCGCTACCCGCTTCCCTTCGGGTCCTTCCTCGGAGTCGCAGCCATCGGCGCGGCCCTGTGGGGAGAGCAACTGCTCTCCTGGTATCTCGGGATCACCGGCAGGCTGTGAACCCGGGACTCATTTGAGCCTGGTGAGTGGCCGGTAGGAGAGCCGGGCATGCCGGAGGGCCTGGTACTGGGCTGCCACGATTCGGGAAGAGTATCGGATCCTGGTTCTCTCACCCTCCAAAACAGAGGGAGCCGCCCCCTTTTCGGGATGGGAAACGATTGCTCCCCGAATGCTGATCCCCGTGCCCGAACCCACCGAATATCCCTTGAATCTCAACCGGCCGTTGACAAGGATGATCCCCTCGTAGCGGAAGGAACCCGACACCGTCAAGTCTCCGTTGACGATCAGGAAACCCTGTCCTTCGGAATTTCCCGAGACTGCCAGGTCCCCGTCCGCGAACGTCGGCACCCGGCGGTCCGTTCCGGGTTGGCCGAGCCGCAGGTTGGTTCCCGAGTAAACGCCGGAGGAAACGGTGACAGCCGAGTCCACCCTATGCACGGGGATCGACAGCGGAGGTTCGAACATCGCCGTCAGGGCGGCGATATTGTGGCTCGAGGATGAGGACGAGAGGATGGCGGGTGCGCCCCGAATCCCGCTGGTATCTCCGAAGACCCCCTCCGGCGTGTCGATGCCGGCCAGATCCCTCCTGCCGTTTCCGTCGTTTCCGATGATTTTCACCGCATCCAGCAGCCGCACCGCGGTCTTGTTGTAGACCGCGGCCGAAAAGGGAGGCACGGGAGGCCGAGCCAGCTCGGTGCGAACCATCTGCCTGGAACCGGAGGGGGCGGTAGCCATCCCCGTCAACAGGTAGACCGGAGAACCGTAGTGACCGGCCCGCGGCCCCACGAATTGAAAGGCCTTCAACGCCGGAGCGTTACCGTCATAGCCGTAGACGACCGCCTGGCCGTTGTTGGTTGAGTCCCCGTCGAGTTGGTAGCCTGCGCGCTCTTCGGTCTTGCGGGAGATCCGGACCCAGGAAAATGCCACCCCGGCCAGGTCGGAATCGATGAATCGGGCCGACGTCATACCGTGTGTGCCGTAGGCCGGGTCAAAGACGGGGTTGGTGTCCCGGGTCCCCGCGGTGGGGTTGACGGTAGCGTCACGGCGGAGATAGACGGCTTCGTGATCGGCCAGCGGCAGGATTGCCGGGAGCCGGGAACGGGCTTCCTCCACCGCCGACTCGGCGAGATAGTGGTTGACCAGGCGCGAGCCGAGATTGTGGTTGATCAAGGTTTCGGTGGTGGTGACGAAGGTTGCGGTCAACCCCACGAGTGTCAGGATGGAAAGGGCCATCAGGGCGGCCATCAATGCCATGCCGCCCTCCCGGGGGGAAGATTTGCCTGGGCGATACGCTATTGGGTCAATCGAGCGGGTCATGGGTTGTATGGCTTTACGTGCACCGACCGGCTCAGGGTCCGATGGCGGCCGGAGGGTAAATCGGCAGCCTGGCTGCGAAGGGTAAGGTCGATTCGGACGCTGGCCGCATCGGCTGCCCTCGAGGTGAGGTTCCCGGAAGCGTCGAAATAGGAGAAGCGGCAGCTTTCGACGAGGTGGGAGAGCGCTTGGGCGGGACTGTCCGGCAGGGTCCCGGCATCGCCAATGGGTCCGGCCCTGCGAGTCAGCGTCAACGGAGGAGTCGCGCCCGACACCGCGTACTCGACGTAATCCACTCGATTGTCGTCGTTGATGTCTCCAGTGAACGCCAGCATGCCGGGATGGCTCTCGGCCAGAATTCCACTGGATACGAGATTCAACCTGCCGGAAGACCGAAGATAGTGCCCGTCGTAGGCATTGCGAGGGGGAAGGCCGGCCCGACGCAGCTCCTTCACCATGAGCGTCAGGACGTCTCGGAGTTGTTGGTGCATCTCCGATTCCTGTCGTCCGAGCAAGGAAACCCTGTCCCCCTCCAATAGACTCGAGAGGACCACTCCCAGGATGGCGCTGACCAGTCCCAGGACAATGATCAACTCGAGCAGGGAAAATCCCCGAGCCTTGGCTGCTGTATGGGCCATGGGGCACCGACTACAATCCCAACGCGGGAGCGGTGTAAAGCCTTACGATTCTCATGTTGACCGGGCGGAAGGGGGAGTGGCCGCCGGTCTTGCGGGTGGCGCCGGTGATCACTTTGCGACCGCCGAAGGTCCGAACGTGCCAGCGGGTTTCGAACTCGATTCGAGTCGAGCTGAACGATTGAAGCGTCACCATGGTGGTCCTGGCATGGGAGGGAGAGGGAGGTGCCGAGAAGTCGATTTCGTGGTCAGGCGTCAGCGATTCGGTTGAATCGGTCAGCCCGGCATGGTTCAGTGGCAAGGACTTCAGTTCTTCCAGAGTGGACTGGGTCATCCTGAGTGCCGCTGCCTCGAGTTTGGAGTTAAAATGGCTGGACAGCGCCAATAGCAGCAGGGAGGCTGTCGACAGCATGCCGATGGTCAGGACTGCCGAGGCAATCAGCAGTTCCAGCAGCGTGAAGCCGCTGTCGCGCATTCCCCGGTGACCCTCCGGCGAAGGAACCGTTCCGGTGACGCCCGCTCTGTACTTGGGTGCCATAGGGATTGAGTTGTATTCAGGGAGGTCTTGGGAGTGATCGGCTGCCGGACCCATGATAAGGCAACCGTCCGGGTTGTCAACATCTATGGAAGCATTTGCTTGGCGTCAGGTTGAGAATTGATTCATACTATTGATAAAAAAGGCTTTAGTATTTTGGAAGTGGTGTTGGTTGCGGGCCTGATTCTGATCCTGCTGGGGCTTGCGATTCCCGGCTTCAGCCGCTATTGGGAGGTCTATCGGCTGAATTCGGCGGTTCAGACGATGATTTCCAATCTGGACCGGGGGCGTTATCGGGCCATCGCCAGGAACCGGGAGGTGGTGGTGCGGTTCCATCCGATACAGCGGTCCTACCGCCTGTTCGAGGACCCGGACGGCAATGGCCTGCGAGGGCCGTCGGAGCCGCTGGTGGGAGACTATCCGCTGCCGGAGCAGGTGTACTTCAGCGGCACCGGCTTAAGCGGCCCGCCCGCCTCTGCCGACCCTCGGCCGGTGGAGGACCCCATTACCTTCAGCGGAGATCGGTTCACCTTCAACCCCGAGGGCTATTGCAACAAGTTGGGCACCGTTTACCTGCAGAACGCCTCCCGCGATGCCGCTGCCATCTCCTGCTCGATGCCCGGAGTCGGACGCCTGCGCCGCTATGGGTGGCATCACGCCAAGGGGGTCTGGGAATGAGGTTCCAGTCACCAGGCAACGGCGGACCCTCGGATCATACAAGAGTGAAACAGGGGGTCGTGTTCATTCGTGGTTCGTCTTTTTCCGTTGGGGATATCTCTCATGCCTTCATCATCTTGCGATTCCGTCGCGGTTGACCTCAACCCCTTCGTGGCCCTTCGTCGTCCTTCGTGTGTCTTCGTGGATAACTCTTTTTTTGTTGTTTCGGACGAGGGTGGGCTACGCCAGCAGCTTGGCGATGACCTTGCCGCCGACGTCGGTCAATCGGGCATCCCGTCCGCGGAACTTGAAGGTCAGCCTGGTGTGGTCGATTCCCAGCAGGTGCAGGATGGTGGCCTGAACGTCGTGCACGTGAACCCCGTCCTCGACCGGTGAGAAGCCGATCTCGTCGGTCTTGCCGATGGTCTGACCGGGCCTGGTCCCGCCGCCCGCAAACCACATGGTGAAGGCATCGATGTGGTGGTTGCGACCAACGGTGTCGCGTACTTCGCCCATGGGAGTCCGGCCGAACTCACCGCCCCAGACCACCAACGTCTCGTCCAACAAGCCTCGCCGCTTCAGATCGCGGATCAGCGCGGCGATGGGTCGGTCAACCTCCAGACACACCTTGTCGAGGCCTTTGTCCAGGTCGGCGCCGGCTCCCCCGTGATGGTCCCAGTCCGTGTGGTAGAGCTGGACGAAACGCACGCCCCGCTCGACCAGACGGCGAGCCAGAATGCAATTGTTGGCGAACGACTTGGCCCCCGGTTCGGCCCCATACATCTCAAGCGTGGCTTCCGCCTCGGTGGAGAAGTCAATCAGTTCGGGACCGCTGGCCTGCATGCGGTGAGCCATCTCGTAAGCCGAGATCCTGGTGGAAATCTCCGGGTCTCCGACCTGCCGCAATCGCATCCGGTTCAGGTCGAGGATCGCATCGATGGTCGCCTGTTGTTGCGCCGGGCGGAATCCCGGGGGGGACGACATATTCAGGATCGGGTCGCCCCCGCTGCGGAAGGGCACTCCCTGATGCGCCGTGGGCAGGAACCCGCTGGACCAGTTCAGCGCGCCCCCGCGCGGCCCTCGCCGGCCGGACTGCAACACCACGAATCCCGGCAGGTCCTTGGATTCGCTGCCGATGCCGTAGCTGATCCAGGAACCCATGCTGGGATGACCGAAGATCGGAGTGCCGGTATTCATCATCACCTTGGCCGGCGCGTGATTGAAGTTCTCGGTGTGGACCGATTGGACGAAGGAAAGGTCGTCGACGACACCGGCGGTGTGCGGGAGGCAGTCAGACACCCATGCGCCCGACTGGCCGTAGCGCTTGAAGGTCCGGTTGACGCCCAGCAGCCTGGGCGGATCCTTGGCGAAGCTCTCCATGAAGGCGAAGCGCTTGCCTTGCATCCAGGAGGGGGGGATGGGTTGGCCGTTCAACTTCTGCAGATCGGGTTTGGGCTCCCACAACTCGAACTGGCTCGGACCGCCCGCCATGAACAGGTAGATGACGTTCTTGGCCTTGGGGGCGACGTGCAGCTTCTCGAGGGCGGGTCCGTTGGTCGGCGAGCCGAACAGCGAATCACCCACGAAGAGGGCGGTCAACGCCGTCTTGCCGAGACCCACGCCGCACTGCTCGAAGAAATGACGGCGGGTGATGGTGTGGAGAGCTCGTTTTTCCAGGTCTTTGGGTCGCATCATGGCCTCGTGATGAACTCGTCCAGGTTGAGCAGGACGCGGGAAGCAGCCACCCAGGAGGCCAGGGAGGGCGCATGGTGGCTGCCGGCGGCTTCGCCGGCGACTTGGTGGGCTTCCAGGGGGCGAATGCCGAAGTCGTCGCCCATGCGGGTCAGAAACGAACGCAGCCGTGCCTCTTCCTCCGCAACCGGGAGTCGAGCCAGAGAGCGCTCAAAAGCGTACCGGATACGCTGGGACCGGGTTGTGCCTCCCCGCGCGACCGTGATCCGGGCCAAGGCTCGGGAAAACTCTGCCTGGGTCTGATCGTTGAGTAGAGTCAATGCCTGCAGAGGTGTGTTGGAGCGGTTGCGGCGCGTCTCGGTAGACTGGGCGTTGGGGGCGTCGAAGGTGGTCAAGCCCGGGTACGCAGCCGATCGACGAAAGAAGGTATATATGCCGCGGCGGTAGCGGTCGGGTCCCTCGTCAGTCTTCCACTTGCGGTTGACCTGAGTGAACTGGCCCGACCCTTCGGGTTGAGGCGGGAAAACACTCGGCCCTCCAAGGGTGGAGACCAGCAGGCCGGAGGTGGCCAGGGCGGCATCCCGGATAATCTCGGCCTCCAGGCGCAGGCGGTTCTGCCGGGCCAGAAGCCGGTTGCCCGGGTCGACTTCCGACAACTCGGGCCGGGACGCCGATGACTGCCGGTAGGTTGCCGAGGTGACGATCAGGCGATGCATCGCCTTCATGCTCCAACCCCGGCGAACAAACTCCGAGGCCAGCCAGTCCAGCAACCGCGGATGGCTGGGCGGCGTTCCCTGCGACCCGAAGTCGGCCTCCGTTTCGACCAACCCCAAGCCGAAGTAGCGTTGCCACATGCGGTTGACGGTCACCCTGGCCGTCAGCGGATGGTCCGGTGACACCAGCCAGCCGGCCAGATCGAGGCGGTTGAGTGTTCGGCCGCCGGGAGGTCCCGGAAGAACGGCGGGAGTGCCCGGGTAGACCGTCTCTCCTCTCCGGGTAAAGTCGCCGGCGAGGTGGATGTAGGCAGTGCGCGGCTCGGGCAAATCCCGCATGATCAGGGCCGCATCGAGTGTGGGTTCGGCCTCTTGAAGGGCTTGCAGCCCCTCCCGGCGGGCCTGCCAGCCTGGGTCTTGCGCAAAAAAGAAGAGGTCCAGCACGCGCCGTTGGTAAATGTTGCGCCGCTCCGGCGGAATCTTGAGGGATTCCCGGATTTGCGGCGCGATCGAAGCCCGCTCCTCCCGGGGAAGTCCGTCTTCCCAGTCGGCCAGTGTCTCTTCCAGTTCGATCTGGTAAGCCTTCAGCTCCTTTTCCAGGATCGATCTCTGCTGTCGGATCGCTTCCCGTCGCGCGAAGTCTTCCGGCTTCCCGAACTCGAGCATCGGGTCCAGCTTGCGCTGGTTTTTTTGCTCGACGGAGACTTCACCCCCCAGCTCGTCGATGTTGTTGAAGAAGGCGTAGAGTCGGTAGAAGTCCTTCTGTGAGATCGGGTCGAACTTGTGGTCGTGACAGCGGGCGCACCCCACCGTCAGTCCCAGGAATGCCTCGCCGGTGGTGCTGACCCGGTCCACCACGGCTTCCACGCGGTATTGCTCGAAGTCGATGCCGCCCTCCTCGTTGACCATGGTGTTGCGGTGAAAACCCGTGGCGACCAGTTGATCCCGGGTTGGGTCGGGTAGAAGGTCACCGGCGAGCTGCTCGGTCACGAAGCGGTCGAAGGGCATGTCCTGGTTGAGGGCGTCGATCACCCAATCGCGGTACTTCCACATGGGACGGTTGCCGTCGCTGGAGTAGCCGTTGGAGTCGGCATAGCGAGCGATGTCGAGCCAATGGCGTCCCCAACGCTCCCCGTAGTGGGGGGAATCCAGCAAACCATTCACCAGGCGCTCGTAGGCGCCGGGCCTGGTATCGGCCAGGAACTCGGCAATCTCGCGGGGAGTCGGTGGCAGGCCGATCAGATCGAGGCTGACGCGTCGAATGAGCGTCCGCCGACCGGCTTCGGGCGAAGGGGAGATTCGACTGGCTTCCAGCCGGGCCAGGACGAAGCGGTCGATGGGGCCGCGGACCCATTCTTCGTCCTTCACCGGGGGAGGCTGGGCGCCTCTTGGCGGTTGAAAGGCCCAATGGGAGGGCCCGGCGCGTTGGGTGTCCTCTCCGGCCTCCACGCCCCAGGGAGCCCCGGCCCGGACCCAACGAGTCAACACCGCCACCTCGCGGCTCTGCAACGGTCCGGCCGGTGGCATCTGCAGTTCGCCGGTTCGACGGAGGGCCTGAACCAGGAGGCTTCGTCCCGGTTCCCCGGGAACAACGGCAGCGCCACGCCCGCCACCCAGCAGCGCCGACTCGCGCGACTCCAGAGAAAGGCCGCTCATGCGGGTCTGGTCGTTGTGACAGCCCAGGCAATGCCTGGCGAGCAGCGGCCGCACACTCTCCTCAAAGAACCGCTTCTCCTCCAGGCTCGCCTGAGCGAGTGCAAGCTGGGGGGCCGCCAGACACAGCACCGCCGGCGCAAACCGAAGCAGGCTCAATGGGGTTGTCTTGTTCAAAGTCACTGCCTCAGCGGTGCATGGGGTCGCCTGTCTCAACGCGACCCCAGTCCTGCCGGCGAAGCCCGGCGCGAGTGAATCGCTCTTGGGGTCCCCTGGCGCCTTTCACGGTCGTTGATCCTTGCAGAGCCGCATTATACACCCGCCAGAACCCGATCAACCTTTGATTCCCCAATGCAGAGCGGCAATGCCGCCGCTGAGATTGCGGAAGGAGACCTCGGCGAAGCCCGTCTCCTTCATCAGTCGGCAGAGTCCGGCTTGATC
>JAJECY010000160.1 GCA_022821775.1 Acidobacteriota bacterium | reverse complement strand
CGCTCAAATCCGGCTTCGGCAAAGCTGCTCTGACGCATCGATCCTTACCTCCTGTTGATTGGGTCACGGACCGTTTTATGATCTCATGAGAGGAAGGAATAAATCAGAGTTTCCTTAACGGAATATGGGCCTATTCCCGATAGGCCATGAAGGCCCCCTGTTTCTCTCTCGAATGATCCGGCCGTCATGGGGGCGGGGACGGGATGTGCCCATAATGCAGATGAGCGGTGGCCATTACCAGATGTAGTCCTTGGCCAGCGGCCTCTTGTCGAACCCCTCCAGAACGTGGACGACCCGGATCTTTTTGAGGCTGACCGGAGAGAGCTGACCGATGGGCAGATAGACGATCTTGCGCCCCATCCTGGAGGCAACCGTGCGAAAGACGGATCGGGGCGGACGGGCGGCCACGTAGACCACGAACCTCTCCAGGGTGTAGTCCAGACCCGCCAGCAGCAGGGTTTCGGCCTTGCTTTCGGCCATTTCGTAATCCGGGTCCTGCCAGACGTCCAGCATGCGGCGCGGCGGATAGGATAGCAGGAAACCGCCATATTCGGCCCGGGCAATCCCGGGTCCCACGATCCGCTCGTAAGGATTGGTGGAATAGAAGGCCATGTCCGATTCCTGGGCATGCTCGCCCAGCCAGGTGGTGCACCAGTGATAGCGGTTTTCCGAGTCTTCGTCGAAGACGACCACCACGGCCCCGACCTCCCCCGAAACCCGCTGGTTTTCCCGCACGTAAAGTTGCCCCTGGTGCCAGTTCCTCAGGGTCTCGCGGACGTCGATACCGTCCAGCAGGGAGGTCTTGAAGACTTCCACCCTGGACCTTTCCGCCGAGAGAACGCTCTTCCCCTTTTTCTTGAGGAATGCGCCATAGTCTTCCAGGACCAGGTCCTCGGGAGGGTAGGAACAGATGCCGGTTCCGTCGAATCGGCGGGCCCATTCTCCGGGGGCCGACTCCTTTCTGCGGCCCCTCAGACCATAGGGGCGCACCCGGGCCTTGCCTCGAGGCAGCCGGCGCCTGAGCTGGATTCGCCTCATGTTGGCGTAGAGCTCTTCTCCCGAAATCCTGACGGTCATGAGATCCGACTGGGTCCTCTGGTGAGGAGTGCCGCCCGCCAGTTCCCAAAGATCCCATGCGTAGTTGTCGTCCACCACCGAACGGGCTGAAACCGTAAGGTCAAAGAGCCCGGCCACCAGTTGCCGGTCCAGGAAAGCCAGGTTTCGCGCGTAGCGTCCCAGCAGGCGTCGTTGCCAATGAGACACCTTTTCGCCGGTGGCGGCGCCGTATCGCCTTTCCGCTTCGGCCAGAAGCCGAAAGACCATCCGTTGGCGGTCGATGCTCCCGACACCCGCAACAGCCGCCAACTCCTCGGAGGTCTCCTTGCGGCGGGCCGGCTTGGCCCTCCACCTCACCCTCCTGGCCGTTCGTTCCACGATGGACTCCAGGGATTGCTGCGGATCCTCCGCCTGGGCAGTGATCACCCTGAAGGGTTGGTTGTCCGGCGCAGGCGCCGGAACTGGTGTGATGGTCCTACCCCTCCCCGCCTGAGAGGGTTGGCGGCAGCGCTCGTAGACCGCCTGGAAGAAGGGAGGTTCCAGAAGCACCTCGGCCAGGCACTCGGGATGGAGGTTGAGCACCTGAACTCCGGTCCTCCGCTGGCGCGCCAGGGGTTCGGCCTGGGGTTTTTCCAAGGCCTCGAGCACCAGAGGAAAGAGATTCAGGGAAAGCACTACCCAGACGGTTTGCCAGCCCGGAAGGGATTGCAGTCTCCAGGCCATGCCTCGAGCCTGGCGGAGAAGTTGGTGACCGGCCGGCCGGGGACAGGCGAGCCAACTCTCCACATACCTCGCGTAACCGATTCGCCGAACCGCGTAGGAGTCGGGATAATTCTCCGGGGGATGGGCCGGCCGGTCCAGGTCGGGGTCCACGAAGTGAGCAGCGGCTTTCACCTCCCGGCCGCTACGGAGGGCCTCCATGAAGGGATCGGTAGTTTCTACCGGGACGTAGACGGCGTCCTGTCCGGATTTGTCCGGGTAAAGGATCACCGAAACTTCCGGCAGCCGGCTCACGGCCCGGAGGGTCGCCGCCTTCAGTGTTTGGGGGAGCTCGACGGCAATCCGCCGGGGGCGATGGGCCAGGACGGCCCGCCGAACTTCAGCGGCGAACTCCATTCGCCCCGGAACCACCGGCAGAAAGCGAAAGCGCCCTCGCCTCCAGCCGCCCCCCTTCTCAGCGCCGCCCATAACGGAGGGCCTCCTGGCCGAGGGTCTGCAGGATGGCAGTCTCCAGCGCTCCTGCGCGGCCTCGCCGGGGAGACATTTCGGTCAGCTTCATGGCGAAGCGGGCGATGTTGATGCCATCCCGCACGGTGTAGCGCTCGTCGGCTTCATGGGCCGCCTGCAAAAAATCGGTGACGTAGTCCAGGACCTCCTGCTCGGCAAAGGGCAGATTCTCGCGAAGAATGTGCAGCTCTTCCTCCCGTTCCGGGAACTCGAGCAGGATTTGAGGTTGCAGCCGCGAATGGATGTATTCCGGCAGCTCGAAGGTGGAAGCATCGTCATTCATGGTGGCGACCAGGCGAAAATTGGGATGGGCCTTGATCTTGATCCCGGCCACGATGGACTCCACGTATCGCCGGTTGTCAAGCAGCGGGGCCAGGCTGGCCCAACTCTTTTCGCTCATGCGATTGCCCTCGTCCAGAATCACGACTCCGCCCCTCACCATGGCGGTCACCAACGGCGAGGCAACGTAGCGAAGTTTTCCTTGCGACTCGATCACCGGGGTGACCAGCAAGTCTTCGGGACGGGTGTCCAGCGTAGCCTGCAGGATATAGACTTCCCTGCCCAGCCGCTTGCCCACGGCGTAAGCCAGGGTGGTCTTCCCCACGCCCGGCTTTCCCAGCAGCCTGGGATTCATCGGCAGATCCTGGTTGTTGACAACCATCCAGGCGGCCATGAGCTGGCGAATGAGCTCCTCCTGGCCCACCCACCGGATGGGCAATTCATCCGGATGAGCCAGGTGAATGCGGACGCCGTCAATGTCGACGCTGTGCAGTGTTTGGGAGTTTTGCGGTGTCATCGGCTGTAAAGTGCGACCCACGAAGGGCACCAGGAGGCAAATCTTGCTATAATTCGGATCGGGATTATATCAGGCCGCCTTCAAACGGTGGAGTGCGGGTTAAAGGGCATCTTCCCGCTCCACCGACGGGCCAGGAGCCGTCGTATGAGTACGGCCGCCAACAACGGCCTCCAGCAAATCCGCGATTTTGAGCTCCCTGCTCTTCTCCAGATCCGTCTCTTTCCGACAGCTTTTCCCTTCCGCCGGCAGCAGCCTCCCCTGGCCGGCGCGATGAGAGCTCTCCGTCTCAGCTTTCTCCTCCTAATCCTGCTCTGGACGCTTCCTCAGGAACTGGTGGCACAGAACCTGGCGGAGGTCGCCGAGAGGGAGCGGACCCGGCGGGCTCAACTGCCCCATGCGGCCGTGACCTACACCAACGAAGCGTTGCAACGCGACCCCAGCCGGTACGCGCCTCCCTCTTCGGGCCGTGTGAAGTCCGGTCCGTCCCCGAGTCGGTCCTTACGTCCTGGAGACTTGCCGGGTCCGACCCGGGAGGAGCTCCGCTGGAGCCGGCGCTTTCTCCAACTCAAGGCCAGGCTGGCGGCGGCCGAACAGCGTCACCAGGCACTGCAGCTCAAGCTGAAAGACTTGAATCTGAAGCTCCAGGGCGATCCGTTCCGCCAGACGACGGTAACCGACCCGGCTCATGTCTATGGTCCGCTGATCGCCCAGGCGGAACACCGGATTGAACGGAGCCTGCAGGTCCTCTCCAGCGCCCGGCAAGAACTCGCCGACCTTCGCGAGCGCCTGCGCAAGAGCGGAAAGCCCCTGTCCTGGGAGGATTCTCAGGCCGCCCTGGCTTCCCGGCCCCTTGGGGGTGCCGCCGACGGGGCGGACGGTCCCGCGCGCAGGGATCGAGCCTATTGGCAACGGCAACTGAACCTGATCGACCGGCGCTTCCGGTCCCTGATCGCCCCGCTGGAAATCGAGCGATTTCGGCTGGTGCACCGGCGCATTCCCGGGAAAGGGGAGTCTCTGGATGTTGGCAGCGCCACCGCTTTGGGTCTGCCCCCGGGAGTGGCGGACCTCAACCGGCGAATCCGGCAACTGAGGAGCCGGAAAACCGAGGAGAAACAAGCCCTGGTGGAACACGCCCTTCGGTCAGGGGCCTTGCCGGGTTGGTTTCGCTGATTTCCATAAAGGCGTCCGAGAGCTTCTAAAGGAAGACGATGGCCATGTTCCTATCCAAAAGAAAAAAAACCGCGAGAAGGAAGCCCAAGGTAAAGGCCCGGTGGTGGCACTGGCCCTGGTTTTACTCGACCTGGTCCAAGGTGCTGCTGACCTTGGGAATTTTCGCGTTCGTCGCGGTCAGCTTTGTCCTGGTCGACACCTACAACCAGTTCTCCCGGCAAATAGACCGCAAGATTTCCGGAGAGATTTTTCTCAATACGGCCAAGGTTTATGCCGCTCCACTGGAGATCTATCCTGGACAACCCATCGGCCTCGCCCATATCAAGGGCTACCTGGAAGCTGCAGGGTACAGCCCGGACCACCCGGAGGAGGGGGCGCAGGGGCACTACTCTGCAACTGGAGACGCATTGCAAATCTATCCGGGAGATCAGGCCTACGGAGGAAGTGCCGCGGCGGTCCGGATCGAGTTTGACGACGACGGCATCGAAAACATTGTTTCCCTGTCCGACCGGAGCCTGCTCGAATTCTACGATCTGGAACCCCGGCTGATCACCCACCTGTTCGACAAGAGTCGTGAGAAGCGCCGCCTGATCGAGTACTGGGAAATTCCCCAGGTGCTCAGGGACGCCGTGCTGGCGATCGAGGACCGCCGCTTCTTCTCACACTACGGCTTCGACCCCATTGCCCTGGTGAGCGTGGCCTTGGGCGGCTTCGAGCGGGGCGCCAGCACCATCACCCAGCAACTGGTTCGATCGTCCAGCTTCTGGTTGACCCGGGAGAGACGGGTGATCCGCAAGGCCAAAGAGATTTACATGTCGGCCATCCTGGA
>JAJECY010000285.1 GCA_022821775.1 Acidobacteriota bacterium | reverse complement strand
GGCCTTGAGTCGTTGGCAGACCTCAAGTCCATCCAGTCCGGGCAGCATCAGATCCAGCAGGACCAGGTCCGGGAGGGTTTCTCGGACCAACTGAAGCGCCATTTCCCCATCCGCAACAGCGGAGGTTCGATACCCTTCCCGTTTGAGGTTGTATTCGATGACCTCGCGGATGTCGGCTTCGTCCTCAACGATGACGACCTTGTGCGATTTCACCAGTGGTCTCCGCCGGCTCTTCAACCGAGGCGCCGGGGACGCCATGCCCCGGTGGTCCGACACGACGCCATTATAGGTTACTTCCCGGTCGTTGGGTGGCGCTGCGACTCTCCAGACCCCGGATCCCCCTGCAAAGGGTCTTCCCGAAACTATCTAATTTCGTTAGAGTGCAGGCGGCGAGAACGGGCGTGTGGGGCTGAGAATGGCGCGACGACTGCTGGCTGAGTGCTTCGGAACCTTTGCCCTGGTGTTTGCCGGAACCGGGGCGATCACCATCAACGAAGTGAGCGGGGGCGCGGTCTCCCACGTGGGCGTTTCGCTGACCTTCGGACTGGTGGTCCTGGCTACCATCTACGCCATTGGAAACGTCTCCGGCGCGCACATCAATCCTGCGGTGACCCTGGGCTTCTGGTTTGCCGGGCGCCTGGAAAGAGGCTGGGTCTTGCCCTACATCCTGAGCCAATGCCTGGGAGGGCTGCTGGCCAGCGGAATCCTCCGCCTGCTCTTCAGCAACCATATAACCCTGGGCGCCACCCGGCCGTCGGGACCCGCCTTCCAGTCTTTCGTTCTGGAGATCATCCTCACCTGGTTCCTGATGTTCGTGATCCTGAGCGTTTCGTCGGGTTCCAAGGAAAAGGGACTCATGGCCGGTGTGGCCATAGGCGCGGTGATTGCCCTGGAAGCTCTCTTTGCCGGTCCGATCTCGGGAGCCTCCATGAATCCGGCCCGCTCCCTGGCTCCGGCTCTGGTGACCGGGCAGTTGGGCCATCTCTGGATCTACCTGACGGCTCCGGTCCTGGGAGCTCTGGCGGCGGTCGGCGCCTGCCGCTGTGTGCAGGATGAAGGATGCTGCGGCCCGACCCGAAAGGAGACCGCCTCTTGACCAGCGCCCCGCCGTCAGGCTCGGATGTGAAGCGGGTTCTCTTCGTGTGCATCGAGAACTCCAACCGCAGTCAGATGGCCGAGGCCTTCGCCCGCATCCACGGCCACGGCAGGGTCGAGGCCTACAGCGCCGGGTCGCGCCCCTCAGGCAAAATCAACCCCGAGGCCATCCGATCCATGGCGGAGTTGGGGTATGACCTCAGCGGCCACCGCTCCCAGTCCCTGGATGAGATTCCTTCCATTGAATTCGCTGCCGCGGTGACCATGGGTTGCGGCGATTCCTGTCCGGCAGTAGCCGCCAGGCGGCGGGAGGACTGGGAAATTCCCGACCCGAAATCGATGCCGCCCGAGCAGTTCAAAGAGATTCGCGATCTGATTGAAACCCGGGTGAGAGACCTGTTGACCCGACTCTAGGCTTCTGTCCCATGGTGGATGCACCACCCCACTCCCCGCCCTCTCTTCCGGAATCGGCTCCGGCGCCTCATCCTCCGGCAAGAAGGCGATTGTGGCTGCCCCCGACCCTGTTCGTTCTGACCCTGATGACCACCTCGGCGGTGGGCGCTCTGGAATACGGCCTTGCGGGAGGGATGCTCTACTCCGCCAGCCTGGTTCTGATCCTGCTGTGCCACGAGATGGGCCACTACCTCACGGCCCGCCACTACCGGGTTCCGGCCTCCCTTCCCTACTTCATTCCCGTGCCGCTGCCGCCCTTTGGGACGTTTGGAGCCGTGATCAAGATGGGAGGACGCATTCCCGACCGCAAGGCCCTGTTCGACATCGCCGTCATGGGACCCGCCATGGGGTTGGTTCTGGCTCTTCCCCTGGCCGTGCTGGGCATTGCCGGGTCCACCGTTGCGTCTCTCGATTCCATGCCCCCCGGAGAAACCCTGCTGGGCCCTTCAATCCTCTTTGCATTCCTGATCGAATGGATTCACGGACCGCTGGCTGCCGGTAGCGGCCTCCAGCTTCATCCGGTGGCCACGGCCGGTTGGGCCGGACTCTTCGTCACCGCTCTCAACCTGCTGCCCATGGGCCAACTGGACGGAGGGCACATCGTTTATGCCCTGTTCCACCGCAGAAGCTCCCTCATCTACCACCTGGTCTTTTTCGCCTTCACCCTGTTCGCCATCTTGGTCCAACCTCCCTGGCTGCTCTTTCTGGTCCTGGTCTACATCCTTACCCGCCTTCGCCATCCGCCCACGATGGACGAGCACGTTCCAATCGGACCGCGCCGCTTTGCGTTGGGCCTGCTGGCCATCCTCTTCCTGATCCTCTCCTTCCCGCCCATCCCCATTTCCATGCTGGCTCCGGTGCCGTGATCACTCCCCCCTTGAGGGGGAGTCGGCGAGAGGGCGAAGCCCGTCTTCGAGCCGGTGGGGGGCCAACGCGGCGCCCCGTTAGTGCAGCCCGCAGTCGTGCCGGTAGGGGGCCAACTCCCCGCGTTACTGCTGCTTGAAGGCGAACGAGTAGAGTTTGGCCCGGTCCAGCTCAAACTTCAGCGCCACCGACCGGCCCTCCAGATCAGTCAGGGAACCGGGTGTCTCGGCCATCACTTCCCCATCCGTCACCGCTCCACTCAGCGGCTGCGCCTCCGCCAGAACCTCTCCCTGGTCGTCCAGGACGGTTACCTGAACCGAACCGCCGGCAGCGTCCGCGGTCAGGTGCAAGCGGCCGCTCCAGGTCAGCGGGCTGGTGACCACCACTCCCTTCCGATCGGGGTCGACGGGCACGTAGCCCGCCCACCCGTCCGGCCGCAGGGTGGCCAGGCAGAGAAAACCGTCCCGCCAATAGCGATGATGTCCGTTGGAACCGGCATAGTAGATGCGGATACGGTCGTCCGTCACCACGGGAGCGTCGGCGGCATAGACGCACCCCCAGTCGTACCGGCCCTTCACCGTGGCGTTGGGAATGAAGGGAGTTCCCGGGTTGATCCGCTCCCAGCGGATGCTGTCGGGACTCCAGGCCAGCTCGCAATGAACCCGCTCCTCATTCAGTCGAATAATCATGAGCAGGCCCAGATAAACATCCTCATAGCGAAAGAAAGGCATGGCATAGGTTTGATTCTCGGGATCGCCGCGCAGGACTTCCACCGCCTTGCTCCACTTCATGAAATCGGAGCTCTCGGTTCGGCCCACCACTCGCTGGCCCGAGGGGTGGCGGAAAAAGGGCTTGCCCCGGTGAATTCGGGTCATGGTGACGTATTTCTTCAGCTCCGGGACCCAGCGGGTGCTGTTGTGGGTGTCGGCATGGGCCTCGATCTCGGGTACCGGGATGGACTCTCCCCATCGCAGGCCGTCCGCGGAAAACCGCACCGCAGGGCGGGATCGCCACTCCTTGATCCACATTCCTCCCTCGAACATCTTGTAGCGCCGCTCCGGCCGCGGATCGAGAGGGTCGATCAGGATGCCGCCGCCGTGCGACCCGCGCAGCAGCAGGTTGTTGGCCTTGCTGCCCTGATACTCCACCAGGTTCAACTCGGGCTTGGTCCATGTCAGCCCGTCCTGGCTGGTGGCGTAGCAGAGGCCGAACTCCCGATCATAGGGAAGGTAGGGCACCTTGCCCTGGCGGTCGGGGGAATCCTCGGGGGCAAACGGGTTCAGGTCCCTCCGGTCCCGGGGGGTCTCGGTGACCAACGGGTCGGCGATGAAGGGGTTGTACCAGCAGCGGTAGAGCTTGCTGTCCGGGTCATAGACGATGTTGGGGTAGAGGTTGTCGAAGCGGGGCTCCCAAGGCTTGTCCTCCTTCATCAGAGGATTGGCCTCGTGCTTCTCGACCGCGCCGATCTCCAGGCGGACGTTGTGCTCTTGCGCCACCACCCGGTCGTCCAGGAGCAGATGGCGGGAATGCTCACCGGCCTCCTTGACCCGCAGGCAGGCGGAGAACTGGGCCAGCAATCCCGAACTGATCAACAACCCTACGGCAATGGGAACTCGGTTTCGCAGAATGGCGGGATTCATATTGGACTCCGTGGCAGGGGAGATACCGGGAAGCTCCAACTGGAGACCGACCTCGGCCCCGGGGCTTCCCCCGGGGATGGACGGGTGGACACTGTGGGTAAGGAACGCGACAGGCCGAAGGTTCAGGGAAACCCGCAAACGGGTGCTGCTGCTTGCATTCGGACGGGCTGTCCTTCCGAAGGGTCTTGCATGGATTCCGAGTCAGCTCCGACCCGGCGTCGATCTTGAGGGGGTTGGCTCCGCCGCGGCGGGCCGGCCGTTCCCGGTCGAGGAAGCCGCGGGGATTTGCAGCGTCTGGCGGAGCGCCTCTTCAAGCCGGGTCTGGACATCGCCGTGCTCCTTCAGAAACTGGCGCGCGTTGTCGCGGCCCTGGCCCATCCGTTCTCCCTGGATCGAATACCAGGCGCCGCTTTTCTCGATGAGGCCCTGGTTCACACCCAGGTCCAGCAGGTCCCCTTCCTTGGAAATGCCCAGCCCGTAGATGATGTCGAACTCGGCTTCCCGAAAGGGAGGAGCCACCTTGTTCTTGACGACCTTGACCTTGGTTCGGTTGCCCTTGACCGTGTCGCCGTCCCGAATGGCGCCAATCCGCCGCACGTCCACCCGGACCGAGGCATAGAACTTCAAGGCCCTCCCGCCGGTGGTGGTTTCCGGGTTGCCGAACATGACCCCGATCTTTTCCCGAATCTGGTTGATAAAGATCAGGCAGGTCTTGGACTTGGCCACAATGCCGGTCAACTTGCGCAGAGCCTGGGACATGAGCCTGGCCTGCAGTCCCATGTGGGAGTCTCCCATTTCACCCGACAACTCGGCTCTGGGCACCAGGGCAGCCACCGAATCGACCACGCAAACATCCAGCGCACCACTGCGCACCAGCATTTCCGCGATTTCGAGTGCCTGTTCTCCGGTATCCGGCTGGGAAACCAGCAGGTTCTCCACATCCACGCCAAGCTTGCGGGAATAGGCGGCGTCCAGAGCATGCTCGGCATCCACGAAAGCAGCCATGCCTCCACTCTTCTGAGCCTCGGCGATCACGTGAAGGGCCAGCGTCGTCTTGCCGCTGGATTCGGGACCGAAGATCTCAACCACCCGTCCCCGAGGCATGCCGCCGACGCCCAGTGCGGCATCGAAGGACAAGGACCCGGTGGCGATCACGCCGATGTTGGCCACGGTTTCGCGGCTGCCCAGGCGCATGATCGATCCCTTGCCGAATTGTTTTTCGATCTGAGTCAGCGCCAGGTCGATGGCCTTGCTCCGATCTCCGCTTGCGTCACTCATGGATTCCCTCCTGTTTGCCATTTTTTATCCAACCATATCAATGATTTAGGTCCCGCAATGGCCAGGAGGGCTCACGAGTCCGCCGGGACTCGCCGGCCATAGCGGTAGAACCCCCGTCCCGTCTTGCGCCCCAGGTGTCCAGCCGTCACCATGCTCTTCAGCAATGGACAGGGTCGATACTTGGTGTCCCTGAAGCCGCCGTAGAGAGTTTCCATGATATCCAGACAAACATCAAGCCCAATCAGGTCGGCCAGAGCCAGCGGACCCATGGGATGATTCATCCCCAACTTCATGATCGCATCCACGTTCTCCGCCGTCCCCACACCCTCGTGGACACAGAAGACGGCTTCATTGATCATGGGCATGAGGACGCGATTGGAAACGAAGCCCGGCGCATCGTTCACCTCGACCGGCGTCTTGCCCAGACCCTTGACGATCCGGTGGGTAGCCGAAAGCGTCTCCCTGGAAGTCTCCGGCCCGCGAACGACCTCCACCAGTTCCATCACCGGCACCGGGTTCATGAAATGCATCCCCACCGTCTCCGCGGGACGACCGGAGGCGGACGCCAAACGGGCGATGGAGATGGAAGACGTGTTGGAGGCCAGGATGGCCCCCGCGCGGCAGATCTCGTTGAGTTGTCCAAAGACCGCCTGCTTGACCTGGAGGCTCTCGCTGACGGCTTCAACCACCAGGTCCACCGAAGCCATCCGGCCCAATTCCGAGGCCGGCTCAATCCTGCTGAGCGCCTCCTTCTTCCGGTCGTGCGCCAGCCGGGCCTTTCCGACTTCTCGATCCAGCCCACGGGCGATCGCATCCATGGCGGAGGATAACTGGGCCTTCACCGGGTCGCTCAGGACCACCTGCCAACCCCGTTGGGCAAAGACCTGGGCGATTCCCCGCCCCATGGTTCCGGCTCCCGCAATTCCCACCCGGCGCAGAGGTTGCTCTTCCATGGACATCTTCCCGGATTACAAAAAAAATGGAGATAACCGCCCCCGATGGGGAGCAGTCGATTCCCTGGTGGCCGCTCCCCGGGAGAACCGGACGGACAGGCCGTTCATTCCAGCCCCCAAGTTTACCCCGGGGCCGGCTCTCCCCTATAATTCTAGCGACGCAGCGACCCGTTGAGACCGGCAAAAACATGAAACTGATTTCCAATCTGCAAGCGATGGCGACGGTCCTGGGGCTGGCTCTTCTGTGGGCGCCGGCTTCTTCCAACCCGGCCCCCATGCCGCAGCAGGAGCAGACCACCCTGCGAGTGGACGTGGACCTGGTCAACGTCCTGTGCACGGTTCAAACCAGGCAGGGTCAATTCGTGACCGACTTGACGCGCCAGGATTTCAGGATCGAAGAGGATGGCGCGACCCAGTCCGTCACCCATTTTGCCAGGGAGGTTACCCTGCCCCTCACCTTGGGCATCCTCATCGACACCAGCCCCAGCGTCCAGGACATCCTGCCTCTGGAGCAGCGAGCGGCCATCGAGTTTCTGAGAACGGTCCTGAAGAAGAACGACCTGGCCATGATCATCAACTTCGACCGCAGCGTTTCCCTGATTCAGGACTTTACCAACAGCCTGAGCCTGCTGGAAAAGGCCGTCGGCCTGCTGGCCATCGGCGGGGGCACCTCGCTGCACGATGCCGTCTATCTGGCCTGCGACGAGAAGCTGAGGCACGAGTCGGGCCGAAAGGCGATCGTGCTGATCAGCGATGGAGGAGACACGACCAGCAAGCTGAAGATCCGTGAGGCCATCGAGTCCGCGCAGCGGGCCGACACGGTAATCTATGCCATCTCCAACCGGATCGGCGGATTCTACAGGAGGGCCTACAGCAACTCCGGGGCCCTGAAGAAGTATGCCCGCGCGACCGGCGGAACGGCATTCTTCCCCAACAGGCCACAGAAATTCAGAAGGGCTTTCCAGGCCATCGAGACAGAGTTGCGGAGCCAGTACCTGCTGAGCTATCAGTCTTCCAATGCGAAACGCGATGGAGGCTATCGCTCCATCAAGGTCAAGCTTCCGAACAAGAAGGGCTTAAAGGTCAAGGCCAGAAAGGGTTACTATGCGCGGTCCAGCTAGTTCCGGCCCCACCCGACCTGCCGTTGCCTTGCCAGAAATAGCCCGGTTTCGCGCTGCATGCGACGGGGTAAAAAGAGTTGTCCACGAAGGGGCGCGAAGGACCACGAAGGGCCACGAAGAAAACAGGAAGGTGAAAAGAAATCCACCAAGGACACGAATTGACGCCCTTCAGGTTCCGGCGTTTGGTCTCGGCCGCGAGTGCAAAAAGATCAATTAACATCGATGCACAGGATTTACAGGATTATGGTCCTCAACCGCCTTGCCCCCATTGCGGGTATCCTGCGTCTCGTTTCGCGCGAGTCGGCTATCCCT
>JAJECY010000045.1 GCA_022821775.1 Acidobacteriota bacterium | reverse complement strand
CTCCTGCTCTACCACTGGTGGCAAGCGGGCCGCGTGACCCGGAACGACCTGGTCCGGCTGGCGCCCTTCTTCGGCGTGGCGCTGGCCGTCACCGCCTTCGACCTGTCGTTCTACACCTCGCGCGAACCGCTGGCGCTCGGCTACTCGCTGGTCGAGCGTGCCCTGATCGCGGCGCGCGTCCTGTGGTTCTACGCCGGCAAGCTGGCCTGGCCGAGCGACCTGGCCGTCATCTATCCGCTCTGGGAGGTCAGCGCCGCCGACCCGGTGGCCTGGGCCTACGTTGCGGCCGCCGCGGCCCTGGCGGCGGCGCTCTGGTTCGGCCTGCAGCGGCTGGGCCGCGGACCGCTGGCGGGAGTTCTGTTCTTCGCCGTGACGCTCTCACCCGTGCTCGGCTTCGTCGACTACGGCTACATGCAGTTCTCGCTGGTGGCCGACCGGTTCCAGTACCTGGCCGGACTCGGGCTGATGGCGGTGCTGCTGGGGGCGGCCAGGCGCGGGGTCGACCGGCTTGCGGCCCCCGCCAGGAAGGCCGCGGCAGCCGCACTCGTCCTCCTGCTGGCGGTGCTGGGCGCTCTGACCTGGCGCCAAGCGGGCATCTACCGCGACGATGTCACCTTCTTCAGCCACATCCTCGCGCACAATCCGAAGGCCCGGGACGCACACCTCAACCTGGTGGGCCCGTTGTCGGAGGCGGGCCGCCTGGAGGAGGCGCTGGCCGCCGCCCGTGTCGCCGTGGAACAGCGCCCCGGCCATTCGCTTGCCTATTCCAACCTTGGCCGCACGCTCGTCCTGCTGGAACGGTTCCAGGAAGCCGAGGCGGTGCTGCGCACCGCCCAGGAGCTCGATCCACGGAACGTCACCGCCCATCAGAATCTCGGGGAAGCCCTGCGCCGGCAAGAGCGATACGAGGAGGCGATCGCCACGTACCGCGCGGCCCTTGCGATCAAGCGAGACCACGCGGCGGCACATGGGGGGCTGGGCGCGGCGCTTTTTGAGATGGAGCGCTACGAGGAGAGTTTCACGGCGCTCGAAAGAGCGCTGGCGCTGGATCCCGCAGCGCCGTCAGCCGGCAAGACCGCTCTGTTCGCCGGTCGCGCCGCTCGGGAACTGGGCCGGTCCCGGGCGGCGGAGGCGCAATTCCGCAAGGCCGCCGCACTGGCCCCGCGCAGCGCCGAACCGCTGCTGGAGCTGTCCAACCTCCTGTTCGCGCAGGACCGTGCCGGCGAGGCCGAGGAGTACTTGCGCCGCGCTCGCGAGTCGCAGCCGAACGATCCCTTCACGCGGCACATGGTGGCCGAGGCGCTCCGCAACGCAGGACGGCGCCAGCAGGCGGTGGCCGCCTACCGCGAGGTACTGCGCAGCGATCCGGAATTCGCCCACGCCCATGTCGGCCTGGCTGCCGCGCTCGTCGATCTGCAGCGCCATGAGGAAGCGCTGGAATCGCTGGCCCGGGCCGCCTCGTTCGAGCTGGACCCTGCGACGGCGGCGACTTCTCATTTTCTGGCAGGCCGGGCCCTGAAGGAACTGGGGCGGATGCCGGAGGCGGCGATACGCTTCCAGCAAGCCATCCAGAACGATCCGAACCACGCCGAGGCATTGGACCACCTGGCCTTGTGGCGCTTCCGGCAGCGGCGCTACCAGGACGCGCTCGACCTCTATCGAGCCCAATCGGTGCTGAAGCCCGACAGCGCCACCATCCAGGCCAACATCGGGGTGACGCTGTACTATCTCGGCCGCCCTGAAGAAGCGCTGGCGGCCATGCAGCGCGTGCTCCAACTCGACGCCGACCACCCAATGGCCCGCGAACTCGTCGAGAAAGTGCGCGGGGACGAGTCTCAGTCGGTGCGGTAGCGGCCTCGATGGCGTGTCAGCTCCTCCATTCGAAGAAGCCGATCTTCTCCAGGCCCAGCTTGAGCTGGCGGGCATCGTCGGCGGCGAGGGGAGGGTTGGGAGGCCGGGGGTCTCCCGAGTCCAGGTCCAACCACTTGAGAATCTGCTTGAGGGCGGCCAGGACGTTGAAAGCGGTCAGCACCCGGACCGTCCGGTTGATTCCCCTCTGCAGCTCCAGGCCCCGGTCCCAGTCCCGGTCAAGGAAGGCGCGGTAGAGGTTCACGAACACCTTCAGCATCACCGGGTAGGTGGAGCCGATCCCTCCCACGCAGCCGGCCATCAAGCCGTACCAGAGCACCTGGTCCTCGCCGTTGAAGACGGTGATCCGGCCGTCGTCGATGGCGGCGGTCAGGGTGATCTGGGCGAGATTGCCGCTGGAATCCTTGAGGCCGACCACGCCCGGTATGCGGATGAGCCGCTCGAAGGTCCGGGTGTCGAGGTTGAGGGGGATGCGGCCGGGAATGTTGTAGGCCAGCACCGGCCGCTCGGCCGCCTCGGCCACCTGGCGGTAGAACTCGACCAGTCCGTCCAGGTCGGGCTGATAGAAATAGGCTGGGGGCATGCTGGCCACGGCGTCGGCTCCCGCCCGGCCGGCGTGACGGGCCAGGCTCACCGCGTCGGGGTTCTGGAAGGCCCCCACGTGGGCAATGACCGGGACCTTCCCCTTGACGGCATCCAGCACGATTTCGAGCACCTGCTGCCGCTCGGGCACCGTCAGCAGCAGGCCTTCGCCCCCTCCCCCGCAGACGTAAAAGCCGTTCACGCCAACCTCCAGGGCGTGCCGCACCAGCCTGCGCAGGCCGGTCTCGCTGACGGCGCCCCGGGCGTCGAACGGGGTCATGATGGCCGGATAGATTCCCTTGAGCTCCTTCATGGGCGAGTTACCTCCTGTTGGGCTGCTCCCTTTGGGGCTCAGCGGTATTGGACGGATACGGAACGCAGCACCGGGGCGCCGGTGCCGTTGGGGCCGACCAGCGTGGCCTTGAACTGCAGGAAGCGGGCCGGGGTCTCCAGTCCTTTCAGCGAAACGCGGCGGCCGACATAGAGGCTGTCGTCGCCGTCGGGCCCCCTCCAGGCGGCCTGGCGGAGGGCCTCCATGCTGTCGGCCCCTCTCACCTGGAACTCGATTGCCGAGGCAAAGGGGGTTTCCCCCTCCCACGCGAGGGCCTCGAAGCGCACCGGGCTGCCAGCGTCGAAAACCTCTGAAATGTAGTCGTAGCGGTCGCCTCGATCGGAGACATGTCCCACGTCCACCCCCGCCAGGAAATGGGGACCCAGTCCGGGAAGAAGCTGGCGCCGCTCGGGCGAAAAGCCCTCGGGGCTCCCCTCGTAGAGGAAGGAGAGGTTGCGGTGAGCGCTCTTCAACTTGTGGCAGGCGAACAGCAGATCGGTGATGCCGTCGTTGTTGAAGTCGGCCGCCATCACGCCCGAACCCGAGTGGGTGGGGATGTGGGTGAGGCGGGACTCGTCGAACCCTTCGGCCGAGTTCCAGTAGATGTAGGAGGGGTGGGAGCGGGTCTCGCCTGCATGATAGCTGGTGGCCACGATATCGAGGAGACCGTCGGCGTTCAGGTCGGCCACGGCCACCCCCTCCGGCCCCAGGGCGGGCAGCCGGGTCACCCGCTCCGCCTCGAAGCCCTCGGCCGCCCCCCAGTAGACCAGGACGTCGCTCTCCCGGCCACCCTCGGCCGACATCAGGTTGGTCGCCAGCAGATCCAGCCAGCCGTCCCCATTCAGATCGGCGATCTCGGTGGCCACCGCCAGGCCGGCGGGCAGGGTTTGCCGTTTGGCGTTGTCGAAGCCGTCGGGGCCGTTCCAGAAGATCACCAGTTGGCGGTTGATGGTGGGGAACACCACGTCCAGCCAGCCGTCCCCGTTGAGGTCGGCGATGCTCTGGCAGCGGACGCCGTCGACCCGAAAGGTAAAGCGATGGTTGCCGGCAAAGCCTATGGGGCCGCCCCAGTAGAGGTCGGTTCCATGCTTGGCGGCGAACTCGCTGAGGACCAGGTCCAGGTAGCCGTCCCGATTGAAGTCGGCCGCCCGGGCGGAAAAGGCCAACTCGGAGGAAACCACCGTCTTGCGGGTCGAGCTGAAGCCCTGGGGCGAACCCCAGTAGACCGCCGATTCCGGACCGCCCATGTAGATGTCCACCCACCCGTCGTTGTCGAGATCGGCGGAGGAGTACCCTTCCCCCGGTGAGCCGAAGGGGTGGTAGAGATCCAGGCGCTGATCCACGCTGTATTTCCCCTGCTCGTTGCCCCAGTAGATGTAAGCCGGCACCGGGTCCCCGGCGGAGCCGTCGATGCGATTCACAAAGACCAGGTCCGTCCTCCCGTCCCGATCGAAATCGGCGCTGCCGGCGCCGGCCGCCCCCAGGGTGGTCAACTCCAGCCGGCGGGCGGTATCGAACCCCGCCGGGCCGCCCCAGTAGACATAGGAGGGCGCCCGGTGGGAGCGGGCATTGTGCTCGTTGCTGAAGACCAGGTCGGGGTAGCCGTCCCGGTTCAGGTCCTCGATGAGACAGCCGGTGGGATTCAGGGTGGGCAGGACGGTGCGGCGGTGAGGCGCGAATCCCTCGGAGCCGTTCCAGAAAATGGGCGAGCCGCTGCCCGGCCCGGGGGCGGCGTGGCCGGATTTCTGGGGCCCGTTGGCGAAGACCAGGTCGGGCAGCCCGTCCTGGTCGAGATCGCCCGCCGCCACGCTGCTGGCCGCCACGGTAGGCAGCTCCAGGCGGCGCCCGGCGCTGTAGCCCCGGCTCGATCCCCAGTAGACGAAGGAACGGATGGATTCGCTGTCGACATCGGTGTCCCACTCGCTGCCGTCTTCCGGCTCGCGCTGGAGCGGACGGTAGCGGTTGGCCAGGACGATCTCGGGGACCCGGTCGCCGTTGAGGTCGGCCACGGCCACGGCCGAGCTGCGCTGCCCGGGCAGCACCGTGCGCCGCTGGGCCGAGTAGCTCCCTCCGGCGCCGCCCCAATAGATCATGGCGCCGCCGAGATGTGAGCCCTTTCCTTCGTTGGAAAAGACGATCTCGGGAATTCCGTCCCGATCGAGGTCGGCGACGGCCACGCCGGTGGCGGCGGCGGTGGGCAGGGATTGCCGGCGCTCGACGGAAAACCCCTCGGCCGAACCCCAATAGAGGAAGGAGGCGTTCTCGGGGCCGGAGGGCCGGCCGCCGGCCCACGCGCTGTTGGCGAAGAGGATCTCCGGGTAGCCGTCCCCATTGAGGTCGGCCACGGCCGCCGCCGTGCCTCCCAGAGTGGGCAGCTCGGTTCGACGGTCGGCGTGAAAGCCTTGGGCGCCGCCCCAGTAGATGAAGCTGTCCAGGTTGGTCTTGATCCCGTTGCGTCCGTTCACCACCACCAGGTCGATGAAGCCGTCCCGGTCGAGGTCGCCCAGGGCCTGGCCGGTGGCGCCGCCGCTGGGGAGACGGGTGCGGCGCCCCACGTGGTTCTCGTCCACGCCCCAGTAGATGAAGAGGTCGATCTGCTCGTTGTTGTCGTGGGTGTTGGGGAGGACGATGTCGATGAAACCGTCGCGGTTGAGGTCCCAGAGGTTGATGAGCTTCACCTCCCCGTCCGCGGTGACGTAGGTGTTGGCGCCGGCATCGCCCAGGGTTCCCCGGTTGAAGTCCAGAAAACTGGAAACGGTCCAGCGCTTGGCGGCCGGGGCCGGACCGGACCGGTATTGAGATCCGCCCCACGCCAGCAGGGCACAGACCACCGCGAGACCCGAGACCATCATTCTATTTCGTGATGCAGCCATGGGCCTACTCCTTGTCTTGCCGGAAACAACAAACAAAAGAGTTATCCACGAAGACACACGAAGGACGACCAAGACACACGAAGCAAGACGCCGAGGCGAGCCGGAACCTTTCCGTGCTCCCGAAACGCCATCCGGGTCCCCTGTTTCTCTCTTGAGTGATCCGCCCGTCGTGGCCGCGGGGGCGGGAATTGCCGGAAACAAGGCAGCTCTCGCCAGCCGTCAACCGGGTAGAATCCTCGAAGGATCGGGCTCCGTCATTCAGTAGCAAGCCTTCCTTTTTGTCAATAGAATTTCTCAAGTGTCGCCCCTATAATCGGACAGGGTACTCGCTCTTCAGTGGCGCATTTGATTCAACATCCGGCCAGAACCATGTTATTGCAAAGCAAGAAAACTCCTATCGACATTCCACGGAACAAGATCGCCGCCTTTTGCAAACGTTGGCAGGTCACGGAACTGGCGTTGTTCGGTTCCGTGCTGCGTGATGACTTTGGACCCGAAAGCGATGTGGATGTGCTGGTAGGTTTCGGAGAAGCGGCCCGGCACACGCTCTTCGATCTCGACGATATGGAGTTGGAATTGAAGGAAATCTTCGGTCGCGAGGTCGATCTGGTCAGCCAGCGCGGGGTCGAGGCGAGTTCCAACTATCTTCGCAGGAACAGCATCCTGCAATCCGCCCACGTGATCCATGGATCGTGACGCCCCACATATCGTGGACATCCTTGGGTCCGCGCGACGCGTGCAGAGCTACCTCGAAGGGCAGAATAATTCACAGCACCACCGTCAACCACTTCACGGTCAACTAACAGGAGGCTTCCCATGGAAGAAGCCCGCGCCGTCCGTCCAGAGGAACTGGGCCAGACCCTGGCCCTGGTGAACAAGGTCTTCAGGACCGGCGTCGACCAGGACATGTCCACCGACTATCCCCTGGTGTTCGCACCGAACAACCTGGACAACCTTCGGGTGGTGTCGGAGGGCGGCCGCATCTTCAGCCATGCGGCCATGGCGCGGCGGGAGCTGCGGGAGCACGGCTGCGCGCTTCCCGTCAGCTTGATCTGCGCGGTGGCCACCGATCCGGAACGTCGCAGGCGGGGGGCCGCCAGCAGGATCATGGAGGACGCCGTCGAGGCCATGGCCGCCCGGGGCGACGCCTTCGGACTGTTGTGGACCGGACCCGCCAGGGACTTCTACCGCCGCCTGGGCTGGGAGGTGGTGGGGTCCAACGGCTGGGCCTACCTGGTGGATCCCCAACTGGCCGGGCGGTTCGAGCAGCCGCTGCCCGTACGGCCGATACAGGTTGAGACGGACCTGGAAAGGATCATCGAGATTCACGAGGACCAACCCCGCCGGCTGACCCGGACCCCGGCCGAATACCGGACGCTGGCGGGCCTTCCCAAGTCCGAAGTCTGGGTAGCGGAGGAAAAGGGGCGGGTGGAGGGCTACCTGGTGGTTGCCCGGGCTTACAACAAGTCAGGGGTGACAGAGTGGGGCGGAACATCGCGGGCCCTGTCCTCGCTGCTGGCCCGGGTGCTGCCCGAGCCGGCAGGCGAACGGATGCAGGTGTTCGTGCCCCTCCCCGACAATCCCATGACGGAGTTGTTGACCGGCCGAGGGTGCCACACACGCATCCCCATGGAGGTCGCCGACGGCTGCGGCCTGAAGATGGTGAGGATCCTTTCCCTGGCGAATCTGCTGCGGCGACTCGCTCCCTGCCTGACGAGCCGCCTGGCCGGATGCGCCGGCCGGGTGAGCCTGTCCGTGCAGGAAACGGGCGAGCACGTGGACCTGCGGTGGGATGGGGACAACGTGGAGGTCGGCAGCGACCGGTGCACCAGCCGTGAGGACAGTGCGCAGGAGCTTTCTCTTCGCCAGGCGGCGCGGCTGGTCTTCGGACCCGACAAGCCGTCGCAGATCCTCGACCTTTCCCGGGAAGCCGCCCGGGGCCTGGACCGGGCCTTCCCATTCGGCTTCCACATCTGGATGCTGGACTACGTGTGAGCGGCGGTCCGGCTATCCCGGCCTGACCGCGGCGACCCTGTCCAGGTAGGCGCGGCCGGCCTCCTCCAGCCAGGCGTTGTAGTTGGTCAGGAAGAACCGCACTCCCAGGTCGTAATAGTGCTGTAGCTTGTCCTCGTACCCCAGAGCGCCCGGCGTCCTCCCCGAGGCGACGATCTGTCGAATCGCCCCCTCCACCACCGCTTCCACCTTGGGGTCCCTGTGCCTGCCGACCATGCCCATGGTCTGGGCCAGGTCCCCGGGCGCCACGAAAAAGACGTCGATGTGGTCGACCGACAGGATTTCGTCCAGGTTCTCCACCGCCTGGATCTCCTCGATCAGGACGATGACCAGGGTCTCCAGGTTGGTCCGCTCGTGAAAGTCGGAGGCGCCGTAGGATCTCCTGCCCGAGAAGATGCCCCGCTTGCCGGCCGGAGCAAAAAAGGCCGCTTCCACCACCCGCTCCGCCTCGGCCCGGGTGCTGACGTGCGGGACCACGATGCCGTTGACTCCCAGGTCAAGGATGCGCGTGATCACTCCGGGATCGTTCTGGTGCAGGCGGGCCACCGATGCCATTCCCCACAGGTCGCAGGCCCGGGAGAGATCGCCGACCTGGCTCCAGCTCACCGAGCCGTGCTCGCCCTCCAGCCAGATCCCGTCAAAGCCCAGAGGACCCAGAAAGTCGATGGTGTCGCCGGTATTGCTGTGCCCACCCACGGCGATGGCCACCTCACCCTTGTTGAGCTTCTCCTTGACTCGATTCCCTCGCATGCTGTTTTCGTCTCCTTGAATAGGGGGATTGGACCTCCCCGGATGGATCTCTGCCGTAAGGCGGCCAGACCATGGCCACGGCCCAGGCTGGTGACGATACCCCAAGACCGCACCTGCGGCAACATTACGGAGCCTTTTGAAGAATCAGGATCTGCACGGGCCGCCCAAAGGCCCCACCCGGGAGCGCGGGCGTCCCGCCCGCATCCTTATTCCTGACTGGAGTTCGCGGAGCGTCAGCAGGAGGTTGCAGGCAGGCAGCGGGCCTTTCGGCGTGAACCGCACCGGCAAGGCCCGAGGAGGCCCACGGCGCAGTTACGGGTCGAGCCTGGTGGCGGAGAGGGCCAAGGCTGTGCCGGACATGGTGCGGGCGGGACGCCCGCGCTCCCGGGTGATTCTTGAGTTTTTTGAACGACCTGTTGCGAGCTCCGGAGGATCGGAGTTTGCGCCTTGACCCGGCGGGAGCTTTGTCATAGGCTCGTTTCCCGGATATTCCGTGATCAGGCCGCATCTTCATACTGATTCGCTCCGGCAGACGGAACCTCGCCGCTTGGAATCCGGGCCCGGCCTCCTACTGCCTGGAAGGCCAAAGCAAACAGGAATTCAACAGCATGAACATCGACCGCAGGAAGTTTCTGAGTCAGTCCCTGGCAGCGTCCGCCGGCCTGGCGGGTCTGCCTTCCCTGGCCGGCGGCCGCCCCTCCAAGGAGAAATATCGTGTCGGCATCATCGGTTGCGGCCGCATGGGGCAGTACTTCGCCGAGGTCTATCGGGCTCTGCCCGACACCGAGCTGGCGGCCATTGCCGAGTGGAACCCGGAACGGCGCAAGATCGTGGGAGAGCGCTTCGGAGTCAAGGCGCTCTACAAGGATGTCAACGCCATGCTGAAGGAGGTCGTTCCCGACCTGGCGGCGGTCATCACCCCCACCAAGTACATGAAGGAAGCCGTCATCGCCTGTGCCGAAGCCGGGGTGAAGGGTGTCTCCACCGACAAGCCCATAGCCGCCCGGCTGGCGGATGCCGACGCCATGGTGGATGCCTGCCGGAAGCGGGGAGTGGTTTTTGCGGGCGGCAACCTGCAGCGCGCCATGCCCGAGGTTCAGGAAGCCGGCCGGCGCTTGAACGCGGGCGTATACGGACGGCCCCTGGGGATGGCCGTGCACGGATTCGGCGGCGAGATTTCCGGCGGTGGTTGCCAGCACATTTCCGTGCTGCGCCTTTTTGCCGGCGCCGAGGTCGAGGAGGTCATGGCCTGGGCCGGTCCTCCGGAGGCCCTCGAGCAGAAAGACGACAAGGGGCTCAACGTCAATGCCCTGTTCCGCATGAGCCGCGGGCCCGATTGCCAGGTCTTCGGCCTCACCCAACCGTACGGGACCCGACAGCTCAGCGGAGTGGACGTGTGGAGCGAGAGCACCCTGGTCCGCTGGAAGTGGTCGAAGCCCGAAGTCTACCAGGGGAGCAGCGACGATGGTTCGCGGCGTCTCATCGATCCCGACTATCGCCCCTTCCCCTGGCGCCGCATCCTGGACGAGGTTCCCGGTCTGCGAAAGAGCGACAACTACCTGGTGGCTTCCATCCGCTCCTTTGTGGATGCCGTCAGAACCGGGAGCGAACTGTGGATCTCGGGCCATGACCTGAGGCAGGCTCTCGAGGTGGCCATTGCCTGCAAGGTATCGGCCCTTCGAGGCAATCGTCCCGTGAAGCTCCCCTTGAAAGATCGATCCCTGGCGCTGTATCCGAGGCCCTACCGCTGGCTGGGAGGAGACGCCACCGAGAACCCGCAATCGACTGAAGATGCGGCAGGAGGGGCCTTGTGAAACCTGCGCTGAATCGCCGTCAATTTCTGGGCGGAGCCGCCCTGGCGGCTCCGGGCCTGCTGGCCCCCGGCGGGGCCGCTTCGGCGGCGGGGTCTCAATCCGCCACAAAGAAGGCGGCCAAGCCGCGGCGCACCATGTACTTCAACGACGCCCGCCACTACTACCTCTACGCCTTCGAGCCCCCCATGACCATGGAGGACGCCTGGCGTCCGGTGGACGAACTGGTGGAGACCTCGGTCGACACCCTGATCTACGGAGTGGAGACCGGAGGCGGGCTGTTCAGCGATACCAAGGTGGGCAAGCGGGCCATGTCGCAGACCCTCCCCTACGACTCCGCCTACTACTGGCGGGCCTGGTACAACATGCAGAGCCTGATCGACCGGGGGCTGGACCCCCTGCAGGTGCTGATCGATCGGGCCCACCAGCGCCAACTGGACTTCATCATCAGCATGCGCATGGGCGGCTCACCCCGGGACCCTCGCTACGTGATCGGCACGCCCGGGCCGTCCGCCGGAGGCGGCGGCCGCCTGGAGAACAACATGGACTTCGCCCATTCCTGGGTGAGGGACACGCAGTTCACCTGGATGGAAGAACTGGCAAGCTACCCGGCCGAAGGCATCGAGTACGACTTCGCCTTTACCCCCTTCTATTTCAAGCCGAGCGAGGTCGAGCGGCACACGCCCCTGATGACCGACTACGTGCGGCGCCTGTCGGAGATGATTCGAAGCAAGGGAGAGAACCGGATCGTGGGGGCCCGGGTCTTTCCCACCGAGGCCATGAATCGATCGCTGGGCCTGGACGTGAAGACCTGGGTGGAAGAGAAGCTGGTCGACTACCTGGCGCCCCTCTACTACGGGTACTTCCTGCTGGATCCCAATCTGCCCTTCGAGTCGCTGGTGGAACTGGCCCGGCCGGCCGGAGCCGAGGTCTACCCCGTCCTGCAGCCCTACTTCATGGAGCACGAGAAGCATGCCGGCCCGGCCATGCTGCGGGCGGCCATCGCCAACTATTGGGCCAAGGGGGCGGACGGCCTGATCGTGGCCCCCTGGTTTCCCTGGCCCTTCCGGGAGGAGGAGCGGGCGCTGCTGACCGACATCGGCGACCCGGAGGCCGTCAAGGAACGGACCAAGCACTACTTCGTCTCCCCGCGGCAGGAGGATGCCGCCGCCCTGGGCTACGGCCACCCACTCCCTTTGCGGTTGGAGGGAAACAGCCCCGAGAGCTCGCCCGTTCCCTTCCATGTCGCCGACGACTGCCGATCGGACCGGGTGGGTCGAACCCGGCTGCTGCTGAAAGTGCGCAACCTGGTGACCGCCGACAACCTGGAGTTGAGCCTCAACGGGAGTTCGCTGGCTGGAGAGCCCATGCGGCGCACCAGTCACCGCTACGACTTCCAGTGGCTGGAGTACACGCTGGGCAGGGCGCTGCCCCGCCCGGGGGATAACGTGCTGTCGGCCCGGTTGGCCTCACGGCCGGAGGGACTGGGTGGCGGGGTCACCATCGACCAGGTGGAGATCCTGGTCGAGTACGGGGGTCCACAGTCCATCTCGGCCCGTCCGGACATGCTCTAAAAAGGAGTGAATTGCCATGCGACGAAGAAGCTTCCTTTCGAGAACCCTGGCCGGCGCCGCCTCACTGGGGCTGCTGGGTTCCAGAAAAGCGGCGGCCGGGGCGGCCCCGCAACCGGCGACCGCCCGGTCGTCCGGCCGAAAGCCCACCATGATGTTCTACCACGACGGTCGTCACCCGCTGATCTACATGTACGAACCTCCCATGCAGAAGGAAGAGTACGAGACGGCCGTCGACGAGCTGCTGGGGACCCCCATCGAAGCCCTCATGTTCACCATGGGGGACGGGCGGACGGTGCTGCACGACACCCGGGTGGGCGAGCTGTGGGGGCACAACGTCAAGAAGTGGCCGCACCTGATCTTCCGGCGGGCCCACCAGAACGCCCGAATGCTCATCGATGCCGGACACGATCCGCTGCGCGTCGTTTGCGACCGGGCCAGGGCCAAGGGAATGCTGATCTACCCGGTGCTGCTGGTTCAGCAGGGCACCGGCAAGCGGGGAACAGACACCCGGGCCTCGGACTTTCGATTCGACAACACTCACCTGGAGATAGGGGCCCGCGGCGGGGTCGATCCCGAGTTTCCGGGCTTCCACGGCTTGGACTTCAAACTCGAAGAGGTGCGCAACGAGCGGTTCGCCCTGGTGGAGGAGACCGTGAACCGCTACCCGGTGGACGGCTTCGAGCTTCAGCTCGACTACATGCCCTATTACTTCCGGCCGGACGAGGTGGATGCGGGGCGCCCCATCATGACGGAGTGGGTTGCCCGGGTCCACCGCGCCGTCAAGCAGAGCGGAGCCCAGCGCGAGCTGGCCATCCGCATTCCCACCAGCATCGAAGGCTGCTATTCGGTGGGACTGGACGTCAGGGAATGGATCCGCCAGGGCATCGTGGACGTGCTCATCGGCCAGAACTTCTCGGGTCCCGAGCTGGTGGACCAGAACGCCGACTTCCGCCCCCTGGTGGCCGCCGCCAAGGGGGCGCCCTGCCGGGTCCACGCGGCCATCCACAGCCATATCGACTCCGATCGGCTGGGCGAGGCCACCGTCAAGATGATTCGGGCCGCGGCCTGCAACTACTGGGAGCAGGGCGTCGACGGGCTCTACCTGGCCCACTGGTTCAGCAACTGGCCTTACGAGGGGGATTTCTACGAAAAGCTGCGCGAGCTCCCCTATCCCGAGGTGATGGCCCCCAAGGACAAGACCTACTTCGTGACCACC
>JAJECY010000271.1 GCA_022821775.1 Acidobacteriota bacterium | reverse complement strand
AGACTGAAATCGACCTGCCCCGGCTCTCGCAACTCGAAAACGATCTGGGACTTGCACTCGAATCGTTCACGCAAACCTTCCAGGCTGCCGTCGAAGAGCAGGTGGCCGCGGTCGATGATCAGGACCCGCCGGCAAAGCTCTTCGATATCGGAGAGATCATGGGTGGTCAGCACCACCGTGACCTGCAATTCGGCGTTGATTCTCTTCAGAAATTGCCGGATGTTCTCCTTGGCAACCACGTCCAGCCCGATGGTGGGTTCATCCAGGAATACGATCCTGGGGCGATGCAGGAAGGCGGCGGCCAGATCGCAGCGCATGCGTTCGCCCAGGCTGAGCTTGCGAACCGGCGTGTACAGCAGGGGCTTGAGGTTGAGGACCGCGTCGAAGATCTCCAACTGCTCCTCGAAGGTACGGTCGCTGACGTCGTAGATCCGCTTGAGCAGTTGGAAGGACTCCACCACCGCAATGTCCCACCAGAGCTGGGTCCTCTGCCCGAAGACCACACCGATCCCCCGGGTGTACTGGTGCCGGTCCAGGTAGGGAACGTATCCGTTGGCCCGAATCGAACCCGAGGAAGGCACCAGAATCCCGGTCAACATTTTGATGGTGGTGGACTTCCCCGCCCCGTTGGCCCCGATGTAGCCCACCATTTCACCGGCATCCACCGTGAAGGAAACGTCGTCGACCGCCCTCACCTCGCGGGGGTTCCTCCGGACGAGGTTTTGAATCCCCCCCCAGACGCCCTCCTTGCGGTCGTAGGTCTTGAACCGCTTGGAGACTCTGCTGACTTCAATGACCGCCATATTGACTCATAGTGGAGAGTGGAGAGTGGAGAGTGATTGGATGGATGGGTTAAGCAATTTTTTGATCTCGGCACTGCATTCCAAGAGTGCAACCCGGCCGGCCGGGGACCAGCAAGGACGGCGAACTCCCACTCCGCCTTGAGCCGCCCCTATTTCGCCTGCGCTAACAGGCGTTGTCAGTGGAAGATTCAGGAGGTGGGCCTGAAATAGAGAACCATGGCGGCGCCAACGGCTACCAGGACAAACCCCAGATAGAGCAACGGATTGGGGGCCGCCTTGGGAGGATGGAGCAACACCGAGCCCAGCACGTTCACCAGAGGCGCGCCGCCAAACACCAGCGGCATGACATAGAGGGGTTTGCCTCCGGACTTGAAGGCCCAGATGATGCAAATGGCCCCGGCCGCTCCCAAGCAACCGGCAAGGACGGCCGTCAGGGTCCCACCGGTGGTGAACCCCTGGAAGCCTCCCTTGGACCACATGGCCACCGACGGCACCAGGACGGCAATCAGAAAGTAGGCGAAGCCCACACAGAGAAGTGCCCGAAGCGGACTGGCCAACTGGGCCTGACCGCGGTGCAGGGTGACGCCGTACATGCCCCAGGCCAAAACCGCTCCACATACAAAGGTAAGCCAGTTCATTATTGTCGTCTTCCTTTCCTGTCGATTTACGGCTGCTCCGGGGGGCGGTGCTCGCCGAAGCAGTAGAGAAACTCCCGAGTCCGAATATAGAGCCGGCCCTCGGAGATGGCGGGCGTTGCGCTGCATTCGCTCCCGAGGTCATTCACCGACAATACCTGCCAGTCGGCTCCCGCCCGGATGACGCTCACCTTCCCTTCGTGGCTGACGGCGAAGATCTTACCATCCCCCGCCACCGGCGAAGCGTAGTAAGTTCCCAGGGCCTCCCGGATGCGATCCTGCTTGAGCACACTTCCGCTGGAGGGATCCAGGGCGGTCAGTATTCCCCCTTCCTTCATCAGGTAGAGGATGTCCCTGTAAAGCAGCGGAGAAGGCACATTGGGCAGGGTCCGTTGATACCGCCAGAGGAGGCTGCTTGCGGTCATGTCTCCTTCGCCCCCCAGGCGAATGCCCAGTGCCCCGTTGCGGGCCGATCGCTTGGCCCGGTAGATCCGCCAATCGCGGTCTTCCAGAAAGCCGCTGCGATCCAGGTCCAATCGGTCAAAGTCCCACCTCAAGCGCAGGCCGGCGATTTCCTGTTGGGAAAGGCGCCCGTTTCCATCGGCATCCCGCTCGGAAAGCATATCGGCAAAGCTCGGCACTTCCTCCCGCTGGCTGTCGTCCGCCCCTCCGGCCCATCCATTCAGGTAGAGCATGTCCCGGTCGATCACGGGGGTCGACTTCATCTGCCAGGTCAAGCCGCGTACCCACCAGGCCTCCTCTCCGCTGTCCACCGAGTAGGCCGTCAGTTGATGGGAACCCGCGACCAGCACCTGCAGCGATCCCCCCTCGGGCCGGTAGAGCACCGGCGTGGAAAACCCCCGGGTAAAGCCGGGGCGTTCCACGCGCCAGAGAACTTGACCCGTCAATTGATCCACCGCCACAAAAAAGGATCCGCTTTCCTGGTCGCATATCATCAGGACCCTGCCGTCGGCCAGAATGGGAGAAGCGGCCTGCCCCATGGGGTTGATGAAGGGCCCCAGGGGCAAGCGCCAGCGCTCCCGGCCTTCGGCGTCGAATGAAATCAGGCCGAAATCGCCGAAGAAGGCGTACACGTTGCTGCCGTCGGTCACCGGAGTGGGCGAGGCGGGGCCGTTGGCGCGGTGCATCACCTCGGATCGAGGACGCGGGACCTCCTGCTTCCACAACAGATCGCCGCTGGACCGGTCCAAACAGATCATCCAAAGACGATCTCCCTCCACGGCCGACAGAAAGATGCGGTCCCGGGTCAGGACAGGTGAAGACTGGCCGGGAGGGACGGAAACGCGCCAGACCAGGTTGCGCCGGGGTCCGAACCTCACCGGCAAAGGGGACGTCTCCACGACTCCAGTACTGTTCCACCCTCGGAACTGGGACCATTCCGCGGCCGCGCCAGGAGGGACAAGGTGGCCCAGGCACACAAGCAGCACCCAGACACCAGGGCTGCAGGCCCGGCCCGGGCGAGAACCGGACCATCTCCCGTTGAGTCCGAGGCGGCCGGCGCCCAAGCCTCTGAATCCTCTCCTCATGCCCATGGCAGCCCTCCAACTCCTAACGCTTCTCATCACAACGCTCATCGGAATCACCCGCCAACCCGGACCCACCGATTGGCCTTGAACTCGGGTCGAGGCAGGGTCCCCGCGGCCACAATGGACACCGGAATGCGCAGGGCGAATGCCGACCGCAGTTCGGTCTCCAGTTGCCTTTCCAGCTTTGGCCTGTCGACAGAGCCACAGGAAACCTCCGCTTGCACCTTCAATTCGCACAGGCTTCCCCGCATGTCGACCTCCACCCGATATTCGGCAACCTCGCGGCACCGGCGGATCACCGCCTCCACCGCGCCAGGATAGAGGTTGACGCCTCGAACCACAACCATATCATCGCTCCGGCCCAGGATCCCACCCTCCAGGCCCAGCTCACAACCCCCGCAGCCGCCGGGCTGCGACCGGGACGGTCGGACCAGATCCCTGGTCCGATAGCGAAGCAGTGGAGAACCGGTCCGGCCCAGTGTCGTCAGGACCAATTCGCCGATCTCTCCCGGCGCCACCGGCCGATTCCCTCCCGGATCGATGACCTCGGCAATGTAGGCCGATTCCATGACGTGCAATCGGTGCGGCTCCCGGGGACAGCCATAGCTGACGGGGCCGGTCTCGGTCATCCCGTGGTGGTCCACCACCCGCCCCTTGGGCCATAGCCGCTCGATTGCGGCCACGGTGGCGCCGATACTTCCCCCCGGCTCTCCGGCTACCAGGATGGTCCGCACGCTTCCCCGACTCAAGTCAATGCCCTCCTCGGCCGCCACCTCACCCAGCCGCAGGGCATAGGTCGGTGTGCAGCAGAGAACGCTGACCTCATTTTCCAGAATGGCCTCCAGCCGGGCCAAACTGCTCATTCCGCCACCGGGAATGCAAAGACAACCCCGTTGGGAGGCCGCTTCGAAGGCAGTCCAAAACCCCAGAAAGGGCCCGAAGGAGAACGCAAAGAAGACGCGGTCCCGAGAGGAGACACCCGCCGCCGCAAGGACGCGGTCCCAATTGTCGAGCATCCATTGCCAGCTTTCCGGAGTATCCAGCCAGTACATGGGCTTGCCGGTGGTGGCGCTGGTCCGGCTGAACCGGGTGTAGCGGTCCAGTCGGTAGGTCAGATTGGAGCCGTAGGGAGGGTGACGGCGCTGATCCTCGACCAGTTCCGCCTTTCGGGTGAAGGGCATGGAGGACCGAAAGGCGTCCAGGGTCGGAACCTCCTCCGAAAGCCCCGCCTGCCGGAGCTTGGGCCCGTAGAAGCGATTCCCCGCCAACAGCGCCCCCAAGAGGACCCGCAGCCGGGCAAGCTGGGCAGTCTCGATCCCGCTGCGGTCCTGCACCGAAGAGGCTCCGATGCCGGGCTCCGGATTGGCTCGACCAGTTTGCAATGTTGTAATCCCAGTGCCGATAGGGTCCCCGGAAACTGCCGGCGAAAGCCGCCCCGTTGTGCGGAGCCGCGCCGCGGCCAGGTGAAGAGTGAATCGTAGCCAGCGGTTAGCAGCGCCCCCGCCCCGACTTGCAGATCATACGAGAGAAAACGGCTGATCGTTAATGAACTTGCCCCGCGAATGACCTCTCCGCCGACTTCTCTCGGGAAACCTCCCGCTGCCCCGCCAAGGGGGTAAACGGCTCAACCACAAAAGGCACAAAACAGGGCTCCAGTCTTAGCCCGATCCCGTTTTTGTGCCTCTTGTGGCGGTTCGACGGAGAGCCGCCTTCTGTGACCCCCATGCCTCCATGAGATTTGAGACCTGCCGATTCCAGCTTTTGTGCCTTTTGTGTCCATCCAGGCACAGAGTGAACCTGTCGCTCGAATTCCCCGTCCCCTCTCCCGAGCCATAAAACCCTTGCCTGCGCCCGGAACCCTTCACACTTCCCTCTTCAAACTTCAAACTTCAAACTTCCCACTTCAAACTTCCCCAGCCACTCCAATCGTGTCGCCGATGGACTTGGGAATGGAAATCGATGTCATGGGACCCTGGGGTTCGGGTCTGGAGACACAGGCCACCACCAGCTTGCCCCGGGCGACCTCCCGGGAGGGGAGTTCGTTCAACCGCCGAAAGGTGAAGGAATAGACCAGGGAGCGTTCCCTCTTTTCCCTCACCTGCAGGTGTATCTCGACCAGGTCTTCGAAACGGAGAGGGTGACGGAAATCGCAGCTTGCGTGGACACGCGGCCAGCCGATGACCGGACGTCTCCGGGTGTCGTGAATCGAAAATCCCAGGGACCGGAAGAAGGCCTGCTCCGCGGCTTCCATAAAGCGAAAGAAATTGGAAAAGTGCATGATGCCCGCCATGTCGGTGTCGGAAAACTCCACCCGGCGGGTCAACTTGAACTCGAAGGCTCCGCTCTTCATCGCGCCTCGATCAGTGCCTTGCCATGAGACAGGGGCTCGGGCGGCGCGGCAAACTCGGCAACGCCGTCGAACAGCGGCTGCAGATCGCGGAAGAGGTTGCCGATCAGACAGTCGGTCAGGTCGCCCCGCAGTTGAGGGAAGCGCTCGATGAAGTCCCGAAAGCTGAATTCCTGGTCGTAGAAGGCATACACCAGCTTCCGCATGGCCTCCAGCCCGCGCGTGACCTCTTTCCCGTAGCCATCGAACCTTGCGGCGGAACAGTCTCCCGAGGCCAGCGCGCGATCGGCGGCTTCAGCGGCCAGTTCCCCGCCCCGCAAGGCCAGAAAGACCCCGGAGGAAAAGACCGGATCCAGAAATGCAAAGGCGTCGCCGACCAGCACCAGCCCGTTTGCCGCGCAATACCTGGATCGATAGGAGTACTCCCCGGTCACCCAATAGCGCCCCTCCTGGCTGCCGGGCGCCAGGTGGTCCCGGATCCAGGGATTGGTTCCGATTTCGCTTTGAAAAATGGCCTGCGGATCGCGGGAATTCCGGTAAAGGTATTCCTTTTCGGCGACGATGCCCACGCTGACGCGGTCTTCGGGCAGAGGGATGTACCAGAACCAGCCCTTTCGGGGAAGATAGGCCACCGTGGTGGCTCCCTCGTCCAGGCCCGGGTCTCGCCGAGCGTTGCGGTAGTAGGTCCAGATCGCAATCTTGTTCAAACTGGGGTCGCGCACCTTCCAGCGGTTGCGGGTCATGCTGAAGACCTCGCGTCCGCTGGCATCCAGAGTCAGGGGGGCCCGGAACTCGTGCCTGCGGCCCTGGGCGTCGATGGCCCTCACCCCCGTCACCGCCCCCTGACCGTCAACCGTCTCCACGGCCCGGGTCCCCTCCCGGACCTCCACGCCTTTTTCGCGAGCGTTGTCGAGCAGGATCTGATCGAACTCGCTGCGCAAGACCTGCCAGGTGGTGGCCGCTTCGTGATTGAAATGCTCGAAGAAATAAAAGGGGGTCGAGACGGTGCCTTGGGTGCTGACAAACTGGACGCTGTACTTCCTGGGGAAATGGGAGCTCTTGATCTTGTCGATAACCCCCAGCCGCTCCAGCGTGAAGTAGCAGTAAGGCATCAGGGACTCGCCGATGCGATAGCGTGGAAAGCGCTCCTTCTCCAGGAGCAGGACACGCCACCCTTTCTGAGCCAGAAAAGCCCCGGCAGTGGCGCCGGCGGGCCCTCCGCCGACCACGACGGCATCGAAGGGATCGTGTCGCTGGAACCTGTCGTTTCCGGAGTTCATGGTTGGATTGCTTCCCATGGATCAGCTATAGCGGCTGCCTTGATGCCGGCTCAAGAAAAAGTCGGGCAGAAAACTGTCCACCTGCAGCAGACCCTCGCGGCTGAGCCGGAGGCTGTTGTCACCCACTTCCAGGTAATTCCGCTGCTGCAGACTTTGTAATGGCAAGGCGAATCGCTGCCGGATATCGGTATCGAACTTTTCCCGAAAGTAGCTGGGTCGGACCGTCCCCAACTTGAACTGCAGGATCAGTTCGCGGATGAGACGCTCTTCCTGGCTGGGGGTCAGAGCCCGATAGATGGGAAGCCGGCCCTCCTCCAGGCTTTTCCGATATCCCGGCAGGTCATGCTCGTTCTGGTAATGGGTGCCGTTGACATGGGAAAAGGAAGCGACTCCCAGCCCAACCAGGTCGGCGCCGGTCCAGAGCAGGTCACGGTAGAGAAAGCGGGTGCTGTCAGGGTCCTTGACCGCCGTGTAGGCGCTGCTGACCGAGTAGCCGGCGCGCTCCAACAGCGAAAAGGCTTCCTCCACCCAGGCTCGCTTGGTTCCCCAATCGGCCACCGGGGCCACGCTCTTGCCGGCAGCTTTCATCTCCTGGAACACGGTGGTGTTGTAAGGGATCTCCATCTGGTAGATGGTCACGCTGTCGGGTTCCATCTCCAGGGTGCGCCGCACGCAATCGCGCCAGTTTCCTTCCGTTTCACCCACCATCCCCGCGATCAGGTCGATGTTGATCTGCGGGAAGCCGACTGACCGGGCGATCCGGTAGGCCCGATCGATTTCCCGTGAACCGTGGGCGCGGCCGTTGGCCTCGAGGATCGCATCGTTGAAGTTCTCGATACCCAGGCTGAGACGGGTCACGCCGATATCCCGGATCACCTGCAGCTTGTGTTCCGTCAGGGTCCCCGGCTCGCATTCGAAGGTGATTTCTTCCGCCGCATCCCAGGAGAGCTGCGCCTTCAGATCGTCAGCAAGCCGCACCAGTTGTTTCGAGGAGATGTAGGAGGGAGTGCCGCCACCGAAATAGATGAAGAGCGGCTTGCGGGCCCCGACAAAGGGTTTGCCGGCGTAGAGTTTCAGCTCCTCCGCCAGCGCGCCCAGATAGCGCTCCACCGCCGGGGCATCCTGCTGGGTATACACCTTGAAATAACAGAAATGGCAGCGCTTGCGGCAAAAGGGAATGTGCAGGTAAATGCCCAGGGGAGTGCCCGGGAGGGGCGCTCGTGCGAGGGCGGCTGAAGCCTCACCCACCCGATCGGGCTTCCAGAAGGAGTAGGGGGGGTAGTTGGAAACGAAGTAGTTGCCCGCGGTCGTCCGGTCGCCGCCCCGCTGGGGTCGGGAGCTATCCGAGCTCATGAATCTCCTCATCCTGCAGGGGCCCTTGTGCAAGCCTTGTAGCCCTTCCGGATCAACATTTTAGCATGGCTCTCCACGATTGCAATTCACTCGGCCGCACTTGGCGCGGAGAAGGGGGCACCGAGGAGTACTTGCCGCCGTGGGGGAGGATAGGATAAAGCCGGGATGATGGAGGAAAGCTCAGTGGGAACAGGCGCCTTGGACGGCGCCAACGAAACTTCCCGACGGGGTCATTTCTCCGGAGCTTCGTCAGCCTCCCCGCGGGAAACGGGTTCGGGACCTGCCCACCGCCGGTTGGCCACCACCACTCCCGCCAAGGCAAGGGCGGCTCCCAGGTTCAGGCCGGGGCCCAGGTTGTATCCCTGAACCTGAACGTCCGGAGACAGCAGGCAAGCGGCGGCGGCGAACAGGACCAATCGGTGATCCAGCCGCAGGGGCCGCCTGAGGTAGCCCGCAATGGCGGCCGCCAGCGCGAATATCCCCAGAATGGCCGTGCCCACTTCCAGCCCCAGATCCCACAGGTTGCCGAACCGGGTCAGATCCAGGGAGGCGTTGGAGGTGATCCGGTCACTGAGTCGTGTGCTGGAATCCCGCGGCACCAGCAGCAGCAGCTCGGGCCGGTAGACGAACATGAAGGGCAAGGTGAAGCCGACCAGGGCGAAACGGAAAGAGGCCAGGGCCGTCTTCATGATCCTGGCCTTGGCGATGGAGGCGCTGGCGTCGGCGGCCAGCGCCACCGGCGGGGTCACCATCGACATCATCCCGAAATAGAAGATGAACAGGTGGGCCGCCAAGGGCTGCACGCCCATCTGTTCCAGCAGCGATCCCATCAGGGTGGCCATCAGCAGGTAGCAGACCACCGAGGGCACCCCCATGCCCAGGATGATGGAACAGATCATGATTCCTACC
>JAJECY010000114.1 GCA_022821775.1 Acidobacteriota bacterium | reverse complement strand
GGCGCTGTCCCCGCCCCCGGGAGCGCGGGACGACCTGGACATCCTTTACGAATTGGCTCGCCGACTGGGAAGCGACTGGGGCCGGCCGGACCCGAAGCGGATCTGGGACGAGCTCCGCGGCCTCAGTCCCATGCACAGGGGAATGAGCTACGAGCGGCTGGAAGCCCTCGACGGCATCCGCTGGCCCTGTTACGACGAGTCGCACCCGGGCGAACTCTACCTGCACAGCCGGCTGTGGCAAGACCCTCTGTTGGGACCCAGGGCGCCCTTCAGCCCGGTGGTGTTCGAACCCCCCGTGGACGAGTTGAACGATCGGTTTCCTCTCAGACTCACCACCGGCAGGCGTCTGGATTCCTACAATACGGGCGCCCAGACCTCGTCCTATTCCTCTCCCATGCGCCGGGGGGAATCGTTGGACCTGTCTCCCGAAGACGGTGAGCGCTATGGGGTGCTGGAGGGGGAGCGGGTCAAGGTGGTCTCACGCCGCGGCTCGGTCATTGCTCCGGTCCGTTTCGATACCGGTCTCCGGCCCGGTCTGGCCTTTATGACCCTGCATTTCCCGGACGAGGTTCAGACCAACCAGCTCACCATCGACGCCGTCGATCCCAAGTCCGGCACCGCGGAGTTCAAGGCCTCCGCGGTTCGCATTGTCAAGCTCACGGCTGCTCAGCCGGGCTAGCAGACACTTCGACCGCTCGGCCGGGATAGCCGAGGAGACAATCGTTGGATCTTCACATTGCGGGCCAATCTCCGGACCGGGACGAGCGCGCCGCTGTCGATAGCGTCCTGGGTCCCCTCCAGTCCGAGAAGGCGGAAAGCTACCACCTCCAGCAAGAACGGCCGGTCCGGTCTCAAAGGCACCTGCTGCTTCCGGTTCTCCACGCCATCAACAGCCGCATCGGCTGGATCAGTCCCGGAGCCCTGAACTACGCCTGCGGCCGGTTGAACCTCCCTCCTGCCGAAGCCTTTGGCGTCGCCGATTTTTACGGTCTCTTCTCCATGGTTCGGAGGCCTCGGACCGTTATTCACGTGTGCGACGACATTGCCTGCCTGATCCGGGGGGCGCCTGCGATCTGCCAGCACTTGGAGGGTCGCCTGGGGCCTGCCGGAGCGGCCAAGCCCTCCGACAGTCTCACCTGGCTCAGGAGCCCCTGCCTCGGCCTCTGCGAACGCGCCCCGGCGGCCCTGGTCTCGGCGGCCGGCCCCGAGCCCCGGGAATGCGCTCTGGCTCCGACCACGGCGGATGCGGTGCTGGCCGCGGCGCAGCAACCGGAAAGCGAACCGGAACCTGCGCCCGCCCCTGCATCTCTCAGCGTCCCCCAACAGGGTCAGCCGGGATTGCGACTGTTGCGCCGCGTCGGCCGCTTGCAGCCGGAGAGCCTGGATGACCACCTGGCCCAAGGGGGATTCGAGGCCCTGCGCCGGGCAATCGACCTCGGTCCGGAGCGGGTCATTGGCGAAATCATGGATTCCAAGCTGGTGGGACGGGGCGGGGCGGCCTTTCCCGCCGGCCGGAAATGGGAAGCGGTCTACCGCGCCCGTTCCTCCCAGCCGGTCCGTTACCTGGTCTGCAACGCGGACGAGTCGGAGCCGGGAACCTTCAAGGATCGGGTGATCATGGAGGAAGATCCCTATCTTCTCATCGAATCCATGACCATTGCCGGGTTGGCCACTGGCTGCGAGAAGGGATTCCTCTACATCCGCGGAGAATATCCCCTGGCCTTCGAGCGACTGAGCCACGCCATCCGCCAGGCCAGACACCACGGTTTTCTGGGAAAGAGGATCCTGAACCTGGACCTTTCCTTCGACATCGAGATCCGTCGAGGAGCAGGCGCCTACATCTGCGGCGAGGAGACGGCGCTGTTCAACTCGATCGAGGGCTACCGGGGAGAGCCCCGCAACAAGCCGCCCTTCCCAACCGAGGTGGGCTTGTTCGGTCGCCCCACCCTGGTCAACAACGTCGAGACCCTGGTCAACGTTCCGGGAATCGTCCTGTGGGGAGGCCGCTCCTTTGCCGCGGTCGGGACTCCCCGGTCGACAGGAACCAAGCTGTTCTGTCTCTCCGGCCACGTCGGCCGGCCGGGAGTCTATGAGGTCCCCTTCGGCGCCAGCCTGGCAGGCCTGCTGGAGCTGGCGGGTGGAGTGGGGGGTAACGGCCGGCTGCAGGGAGTCCTGATCGGGGGTGCGGCCGGGGCCTTCCTGTCTCCCAGAGAGCTGGATACCCCCATGACCTTCGAAGGCACCCGTGCGATCGGCGCCGCCCTCGGTTCGGCGGTGGTGATGCCCTTTGACGACAGCGTGGATCTGAGTAGAATCCTGCTGAGAATCGCGGCCTTTTTCCGTAACGAGTCCTGCGGCCAATGCGTTCCTTGCCGAGTCGGCACGGTGAGACAGGAGGAAGCCTTGTCCCGCCTGTTCGGCGGGAATGTTCAGGGAGTCGGGCAGGCGCCGTCGCACTTGGCCGAGATCGGCCAGGTCATGAGCGACGCGTCCATTTGCGGGCTCGGACACACCGCCTCCAGCGCCGTCCAGTCCGCGCTGGCGCGCTGGGCCGAGTTTTCGGGTCCGCGCCAAGGATTGAATCCGGACGATTAGCCTTCCGGCCAAGCCCCCGGTTGCCGGCGAGACTCCTTGCCGGTCTTGCGGACTCGGGACCCTTGCAGTCGATACCATGGAAAAGAAAAAGCCGGCAACCCAGGAACGTTTTTCCTTCAACGAATCGGCTCCTTGTCCGACCGTCCCGGTGCCCCCCGGTCCGATTCCGGCGCCACCGCCCGCCGCCCCCAGGAACGAAGTCACCCTGACCGTCGATGACAAGAGGGTCGGGGTTCCCGAAGGATCCACGCTTCTGGAGGCTTGCAGGGCTCTGGGGATCGACACGCCCACCCTGTGCTACCTGGAAAACCTGAATCCCGTCAATGTCTGCCGCGTCTGCGTGGTCGAGCTGGAGGGGTCACGGACCCTGGTTCCGGCATGTTCCCGCCGGGTGGAAAACGGGATGGTGATCCGTACCGACAGTGAGCGTGTCCGTCTGAGCCGTCGAATGGTCCTGGAGTTTCTGGCTTCCTCGGTCGATGTTTCCACCGCTCCCGAACTGCAGGCCTATCTGGAGCAATACGGCGGCCAACCCGAGCGATACGGGCCCGCGGCCCCGCCGGAGGCATCCGGGGAACCGGGAACGGAGCGGGCCGGAGTCCACTGTCCGACGGACGGCCGGACGGCGGCAACCGTGGCCCAGCCGGTCAAGATCGACAACGACCTCTATATCCGGGACTACGGCAAATGCATCCTCTGCTACAAGTGCGTGCAGGCCTGTGGCGAGGAGGCCCAGAACACCTTTGCCATCGCCGTGGCCGGCCGCGGATTCGACAGCCGCATCTCCACCGAGTACTCGGTTCCGCTCCCGGATTCGGCCTGCGTCTACTGCGGGAACTGCATCGGGGTCTGTCCCACCGGCGCCCTGATGTTCAAGTCGGAATACGACATGCGCGAAGCGGGCGCCTGGAAGGAATCGGAGCAACAGCGCACCGACACCATCTGTCCCTACTGCGGGGTCGGCTGCACCCTCACCCTGCACGTGCAGGACAACCAGATCGTCAAGGCCACCTCACCGCTCGACCAGGAGGTCACCCGCGGGCACCTCTGCATCAAGGGCCGCTTCGGCTGGCAGTTCGTTCGCGGGAAGGGCAGGAAGAAGTGAGAAGTTTGAAGGGTGAAGTCTGAGGGGTGTGGAGTTTGAAGTTTGAGGTGTGGAGAGCTATTTGATCGACACGCGAAGCGTCTTGTCGGCATCGGCGCAGTCCGTCAAACAAGCTCAGTCAGATCATCAGAAGTTTGCCTGTTCCCGAATCCCTCGGCCAACCACTCTTCAAACTTCACCCTTCAAACTTCAAACTTCTTCCCCGCCACCGCCTCGGCCATCTCCCCGATGGAGAAATAGACGAAATCGGCCGAGGGGATGGTCTCCATCGGCTCGGTCGCTCCCCAACTCCCGCCTTCCGACAGCCGCTGCCGGTCGATCCAGGCGTTGGCGATGCCGAAACGGTTGGCCGGTGCGTGGTCGTGGTAGAGGCTCTGGGCAACGTGCAGGATCTCGGGCCGGTCCAGGCCCAGATCCGACTTGAGGTGAGCCAGCAGATAGGCGAAGTTGGCGTCGGCCGGCTTGTAGGAGCCGATGTCCTGAGCTGTGTAGACCGCATCGAATTCAACCCCGAGATTCCGCGTAGAGGCGGCGATGCCGTCGCGGTCCACGTTGGACAGGATGACCAGCCTGTAGTACCGGCCGAGGAGACGCAGTCCGCCGGCGCTGTCCGGGAATGCCGGCCAGTGCGGCACGGAGCTTCCGAAGGCTGCATCGAGGTCCCGATTCGACTCGAGACCGTACGATTCGGCGATGCCGCGGTGTACGCGCGACAACAGCTCCGGGTAGGGCAGCTCGGGCGCGTTCTGCTGCTGCCGGCTCTCCCAGCGGGCGAAGGCTGCGAGGGCGGCCTCGCGAGTGAGGTCCGACCCGGGGTTGTGCAGGATCAGCGGTTGCAAGGCGTCCCAGATCCCGGTTTCCCAGTCGATCAGGGTGCCGTAGCAGTCGAAGGTGAGGGCACTGTAATCGGTCAATCGAGGCATGGGTTCCTCTGGAATTGAATGGCGCAGACCCGGAGGGTGCGTCGCGGGTTTTGCCGCCACAGCCAGGACGGGCTCATCCGGACCTGTCGGACCCGGGTGCGGAGGAGGGCGTCGTTCCTCGCCAGTGCGCAAATCTCCTGGGGATTAACGCCCAGGAAGGCGTCGCCGGGAGACGCCGGGGCGTTTTCCGAAGCCGGATGAGTCTTTCGGGTCGGGTGACCGCCGCCTGGCTCCAGGGCAAAGTCGGTGACCAGGTAGCCGACGCCGCCCGGCGCCAGCAGCTCCTCCAGGAGCCGCATATGCCGCTGCCGCAGAGTTCTTACCAGTTCCAGAGGTAGAGCCTTGGGTCCGGTCACCGAGACGACCGACTCGACGATCTGGGACAACAAGCACATGGAAGCCGCCACTTCGAATCGTCCCAGGAAGGGAAGACCGGCAAAGGCGCGGGCTTCCCGGATGCAGTGATCGATGCTTTCCCTGCCGGGCCGGTGACGTTCCCAGGTGTCCAGGTTCTTCAAGATGCCGGTGAGGTCGATGTCCCCGTGGAGCCTGATGCTGCCGGGGTCGGGCGGAGACTGCCGTTGGACCCCGACGGCCATGGCCTGCCGGTCGAGATCCACCAGGTCCATCTGTGCGAAGCGGCCGGTGAATCGGGCCAGGTCCAGGTCGTTGCAGTTGCCGGCGCCCAGGATGCAGAGCCTGGCCGATGCCGGCTGAGGTGGCCGGCAGATCAGGTCAGCCACCGCTTCCCGGTGGGAACGGTAGAGGGGCCAGTTGTCGAGGGTCTCCCGGTTGAGCCGCAGTTGGCGCGCCACCAGCCCGCATTTCTCAGTGGGGGGGGTGATCATGGCGCAAGAAGTTTTCCTCGGCGGGTGCGCGAGAGCGAAGAGCGTACGAGTCACTCAAGCTCCTTCTCTTGCCTGTCCGGGTCGGGCAATGTATGCTTCCGAGTATGGCGATCATGCTCTCCAAGACCTACGAAGCCTTAAGGGCCGCCGGCGCGCCTGACGAAAAGGCCCGAGATGCAGCCGTGGAGATCGCGACCTACGAAAACCGCCTGGCAAACATCGAAGCGGACGTGAGGCTCCTGAAGTGGATGGTCGGTCTCGTTCTAGCCGGTGTTCTTAGCCTCGTGGTAAAGACCTTTCTTACCTGAATTGTCATCTCCGATCAACGCACCCTCCACACCGATGCCCCATGGCGCGGGCCTTGACCGAAGAATCCTCTGAGCCGTTCCAAATCGAATGCGCCGCACGCGGCGAGCCTTGTCGGTTCCCGTGATCGGAAGACTTCACGAACGATCCTCATCAATCGGCTCGGCATCAGTCAATTCGAGACGAGGATCGTTGACTTCGTAGTTCAGAGGAGGCCGGCGGGACCGGTCCACGCTGAGCTTGAAGACGTCGAACCGGTTGTACCCGCCCACCACGTCGTGGATCTGCTTGGGAGCGACCGTCCGGGAAAGGTCGATCTCGGCGTAGAGGAGGCCTTCCTCGTCCTGCAGCATCGGGCTGACGGGGGTTCCTTCCGGACCGATGACCACCGAGATGCCTCTGGGGCTGCCGTCCAGGATGCGACCGGCATTCAGGTTCAGCCGGCCCAGGCGGTCTCGAGCTGGGGCATCCAGGAAGCCGGAGGCCACCACGTTGAAGACCTTGCCTTCGAAAGAGTGGGCGCCGGCCCGGATCAGTATCGCCTGCTTGAGATCGTAGTTGGCGCCCGTGGCGGGGTCACGGGTGGGCCACAGGGGCGGGTAGGTGGAAAGATGGACCTGCTCGCCCTGGGCCAGCAGGGCGAAACGGGCCAGGGGGTTGGTGTTCTCCCCGCAGATCAGCATTCCCACCCGACCCAGCCGGGTCTGGCACGCCTGCAGTCCGCTGCCGTCCCCCGGAGCCCAGACCAGTTTTTCATAGAAGGTCGGAACCAGCTTGCGATGGTGGCAGAGGATATCCCCCCGATCGCTCAGGAGCAGGTTGGCGTTCCAGAGGCAACCGTCGCTGACGGGCGAGACCTCGTTAAAGCCCAGGGAGACGAAGATGCCGCTGCGGCGGGCGGCGTCGGCGACCTTGCCGATCTCCGGCCCGTCTACCCGCAGACTGCCGGCGGCGAGTCGGCAGAAGAGGTCATGGTTCTCGATGGGCGCCTGCAGGGCGCACCAGACCGGAAAGGCGGGAATGTAGGTTTCGGGGAACACGATGAGCTGAGCCCCGTTGCGGGCGGCTTCCCGGATCAGGGCGCAGGTCTTGTCCAGGGTGGCTTCCCGATCGAGGAACACCGGGGCCACGTGAGCGGCGGCCACCTTGTAGGTTGGAGGTTGCATGGTGAGTGGGGCCTCTCCGGGCGGCGGCCATCGCAGGCGCAGGCGGATCCGCCGGGAAAGGGTTGCGCCCGGTCGAAAGGAACCAACCGTCCTTCACGCTCATTTCATCCGAGCCGCCAAGCCCTCGAGAATGGGGTCCAGCAGTCGGTTCAGCCGGGTGAAGCGATCCGGATCGGACAACATCTGCTCGGCACTCTGAATGAACGGGCTGTCGACGAGTTCGTCGGCGCAGCCGTGAGCCAGGTCCTCAAGGGCTCTTCGGGTGGTTTCGAGATGGAATTGAAGCCCCAGGACCCGGTCTCCGTAGGCGAAGGCCTGGTTCTCACAGGCCTGGCTGCGGGCCAGGTGCAGAGCTCCCCGGGGCAGGTCGAAGGTCTCTCCGTGCCAGTGAAAGACGTCGGCTTGCGGGGGAAACAGTTTCCCCAGGTTGTGAGCAACCGCCTCCGGGGAGCGTTGAATGGGAAACCAGCCGATCTCGGGCTGGCTGTTCCTGTATACCTTGGAGCCGAGAACATCGGCGATGAGCTGACTGCCCAGGCAGACGCCCAGAATGGCTTTGTCGGCCTGGAGGGCCTGGCCGATGAAGTCCTTTTCCGCCGTGAGCCAGGAATGTTTGGACTCGTCGTTGGCGCTCATGGGGCCGCCCATCACCACCAGCCAATCGATCTCATCCACCGGTGGCAGCGGTTCATCCCGATAGAGCTCGGTCAGGCTGACCTGCCATCCGCGTTCCCGGAACCAGGGAAGCATGGATCCCAGTCCCTCGAAGGGCACGTGCTTCAAATAGTGAACTCTCATTCCGTTCCGAATGTGAACACCACGGTATGGCGGTAGGTCTGTCCCGGCCGCAGGATGATGGAGTGCCACCCCGGCTGGCCCTCCTTGGTGATGGAATCGGGGAAATGCTGAGTCTCCAGGCAGAATCCGGTCTGTTTCCGGTAGGCGACGCCGCCCTTGCCCTGGAACGACCCGTCCAGGTAGTTGCCGGTATAGAGCTGGACTCCCGGCGCGGTGGTGTCCACCTCCAGGGTCCTGCCGGAAACGGGTTCCCGCACGCGAGCGGCCCGCCTCAACCGGCCGGGGGATCCCTCCAGAACAAAGTTGACGTCGTAGCCTTCGCGCTGATCCTTGGCGTCTTTCGGGATATTTCCGATGTCGGCCCCGAGAGCCTTGGGCTTGGTGAAGTCGAAGCGCGTCCCCTCGACCGGTCGGATCTCGCCGGTCGGAACGCCCAGACCATCCGATACCGTGTAGCTGGGCGCCTCCAACTGCAGCTCGTGTCCCAGCACATCGGCGGCGGCGTGCCCCGCCAGGTTCCAGTAGGCGTGATGGGCCAGGTTGACGATGGTGGGAGCGTCGGTCTCGGCCTCCATCTCGAATCTCAGCGAGTTGTCGTCTCCCAGGGTATAGGTGACCGAAGTGGTGAGATTTCCGGGGTAGCCCTCTTCTCCATCAGGGCTGGTATAGGTCATCTTCACCGAAGCTCCGTTGTCGGATTCGGATTCGGCGGCCACTGTCCACACCTTTCGATCGAAGCCCTGGTCTCCTCCGTGAAGGTGGTGTTCCTCGTAGTTTTGGGTCAGGGTGTGCTCGTGGCCGTCGAGCGTGAACCTGGCGTTGGAAATCCGGTTCACCACCCGCCCGCAGATGCTGCCGAAGTAGGGATGGCGCGGCAGGTAGTCCGCCAGCTTGTCGAAACCCAGGGTGACGTCCGCCATCCGCCCCTGGCGGTCCGGAACGTGCATCTCGGTGAGAATCGTCCCGTAGTTGGTGATCCTGGCTTTCAGGCCCCGGCGATTGGTCAGCGTGTAAAGGAAGACCGGGGATTCTCCCACCTGTCCCCATTCCTCCTTTTGCAGTCGCGGCGGCTGTGCCTCGTCACCCGACCGGCTGGATTCCGGCGGGCCGCAACCGAGGGTCCCGGCCAGAAGGCTCACGGCCGTCAGGGTCGGCGCCAATGCTCGAAAGCTTCTCATCATGGGTTCCTCCGGTGGATGGAAGGCCGATGGCCGTCCATGGGCCGCATCGGACTCCCTTGGGGGACCGCTGCGTTGGCGGGCAGGCATTCCCCAACGGCAGGTGGCTCCATGCCGGACGCGCCCGGTTCGTTCAGCGGACCTGGTCCACGAATACCGGCTGAGTCCAGGCCACGTATCCCATGGAGTCCACCACCCGGGCCCGCACGTAGCGCTCGCCCCCCTGGAATCGATAGCGGGCCTTCAACCCGTGGGCCTTGCTGAGCAGGCGACCCCCGTCACCGATGAAATGGGTGGTGTACTTGAAGGTGGATTTCTCCTGGATGTCGATCTCGATTCCTTGGCCGTCCATTCGCAGGTCAGACAGCGAAACGCCGGTGGAGGCGTAGAAGCGGCCCGCCTCCAGCCCCTCCATGATGGCTGCGGTCGAGAGCCGGGGAGCCCGGACCACCACCCAGCCGCGCCCCGGGTTGAGGCGGTCGGGGGCGAATTCCCCCTTGAAGTGGTGGGCGTCATCCACGGCGATGCCGTAAATGAGCTTGCCACTGCTGAGGATCTCGTCCCACATGGCCTCCAGGCCGGGCGAGCCGCCGCCTCCGTGGTTGTGGACCGCGGGGGCGCCGTTGTAGATCTCGATGAGCTTGTTGTTGCGAACCTGGCGCATTTGATCGGCGGTCAGAGCCCAGAAGAAGTTGGGGTGGTTGATGTGGGGCACTCCGCCCATCCCGCGGATGGCGTCCACGTTGCGCTGAACGGTCTCCACCGGGTCGGAGCCGCCTTGAGGCGGGACGACCTCCCGCAGGTCCAGTCCGTTGATGTGAATGGGACTTCCTTCGAAGCTGTCGGTGACTTCTTCCCCGTTGATGACCAGGAACTTCTCCCTGGCTGCGAAAATGCTGTTGAGACCCTCGACCTCGGTCAGAAAGTTATGGTCCGTCAGCACCAGGAACTGGTAGTTGTGCTCCTTGTACCAGCGCACCACCTCGTCCGGGGTGCTGTCGCCGTCCGAGTTGATGGTGTGAGTGTGGGTGTTCCCCTTGTACCACTGCATCGGCTCACTCGGCCTCATGGCCAGCAGGCAGAGGGGGACGAATGCGAAGGCAAGGTGGATGCGTTTCATGGGACCTGTTTCCGGGTGGATTGTACCGGCATTCGGTTGTACGGCGAGCCTAAACATAACCCATCACTCCGAGCCAAGGCAACGATTCCCGAAGGTGGCGGGTGCCTTCGGGGAAAAAGAAAGACAAAGCCCTCCCGACTTGCAATACTGGTTTGTTTTGTGCCGGTCGGTGCACACCCCCAACCGCTACGATAGGCAATGATGGCTGAATTCCCGTTTCCTTCACGCCGGATCCTGCTGCTCTCCGGGTTGCTACTGTGGCTGGGCGCAGAACCCCATGGTGTGAGCCCGGTGGCGGCCCAAAAGTCGGACTGGCCCCAGTTCCTGGGCCCAAAGCGGAACGGCGTCTATGGGGGACCGGCGATTTCCGGTTCCTGGCCTGCCTCGGGGCCTCCGGTGCTCTGGCGGAAGCCGGTGGGGGAGGGGTTCAGCGGACCGGTGGTGCAGGCCGGGCGCCTGATTCTGTTCCATCGACTGGAAGGCCGGGAACGGGTGGAGTGCCTGGAGGCTCAAAGCGGCCGGCCGTTGTGGCAATTCGACTATCCTACCGATTACCGGGACGATTTCGGGTTCGACGGCGGACCGCGAGCCACTCCCTCGGTCTGGGAGGGCAAGGTCTACACCTTTGGCGCCCAGGGAGTGCTGCATTGCCTGGAGCTGGAAAGCGGTCGGAAGATCTGGAGCCTGAAGACCCATGAAAAGTTCGGCGTTCGCAAGGGCTTCTTCGGGGCCGCCTGCTCCCCACTGGTCGAGAACGGCCGGCTCTTCCTCAACATCGGCGGACGGGGACAGGCGGGCTTGGTGGCTTTCGACGCCCGCACCGGGAGGGTCTTGTGGACCGCCACCGATGACGAGGCCAGCTATTCCTCTCCCGCCATGGCCACCCTGGGCGGTCGCCGCCAGGTGCTGTTTTTCACCCGCACCGGACTGGTTTCGGTCGATCCCGAGAGTGGAAAAGTCTTGTTCCGCTTTCGCTGGAGAGCCCGGAGCCGTGCTTCGGTGAATGCCGCCACCCCACTGGCGGCAGATCCCTTGATATTTCTTTCGGCCAGCTATCGGACCGGAGCGGTTCAGCTCAGAGTCAAGGGAACCGAGCTGGAAACGGTCTGGACCTCTGACGAGTCCCTCTCCAACCACTATTCGACCAGCGTCATCCGAGGCGATTACCTCTTCGGATTTCACGGGCGCCAGGAATATGGCCAGTCCCTCCGCTGCGTGTCGCTGCAGACGGGCCGGGCACTCTGGAGCCGGGAGGGTTTCCGAGCCGGCACGGTGAGCCTGGCCGGGGATCGGCTGCTGGTGCTGAAGGAAAACGGAGAGCTGCTTGTGGTTGCGGCCTCGCCTCAGGCCTTTCGCCTCATCGCCAAGGCCAGGATCCTGGCGCCGACCGTGCGAGCCTATCCCGCCCTGGCCGACGGCCGCCTGTTTGCTCGCAATCAGAAGGAACTGGTGGCCGTGGATCTACAAGCCGGCCGCTAGGCCGGCAGGCTGGGGAATCGACTTGTTCATAATTTACATCGATGCACAGGATCAACAGGATGAACAGAATAAGAGGTTCCTGCACGAGAAGCCGGCTTGGGCGATTACCCGGTACGGGTTGGCGGATGCTCAGGAAAACAAGCCAGCCGTTTCCTGAAAAATCCTGTGCATCCTGTGCATCGATGTTAATTTGCCCTGTAAAACAGGAGGCGAGAGAGTTTACCCCCACCGGCTCGGCTGCGGGCTGCGCCCCTGTCTTGGGCGGACAAGACTTCAGTCGCCAGTAGGCATTGCCCCTGACACCCACGCCGGAATCGGCGCAATCAGGGCGCATCGTCGGCTGGCGCGCGCAGGTCGTAGCACAGCAGCCGGGGGGACCCTCCCCGGACGAAGTCGCGGCGGTTCTGGGAGACGTAGAGCAGGCCCCGGCTCAGGACCGGAGGAGACCAGGACTCGCGTGCGGCGAACAACCAGGCGCGGGAGAGGATCCGGTAGCCCCGGGGAGAGAGGTCGAGCCACAGGAGGTGACCCAGCTCTCCCAGGCAGAGGAAATGCCCGTCGGCCCAGAGCAGCGAGCCCCGATAGGTGGTGAAGGTCCGGGTCATCCGGCGGCCGCCGAACTCGACGGTTTCTTCCCACTCCGGCACGGCGCGCCACATCTCTTTCCCCGTCTTCAGATCGATGCACGCCAGGGCCGCATCGGGCTCGTTGCGGCCGTCGAACCCGTAGAGGTAACCGTCGCGGTGAATGGCCGTGTTCCAGTGCAGGCCGAAGTGGGGCGCGGTCCAGGCCACTTTGCGGGACCCGTCGGGGAGAATGTCGAGCAGCGCCGCTCCCGTCTTGTAGCTGGCCGAGATCAATACCTGGTTGCCGATCACCACCGGGTTGGACGCATTGACCGACTCGTAGCTGCGGCTTCTCCAGGGGAAGCGGAAGTCGATCTTGCCGTTGGCGGGATCGATGCTCAACAGCCCTCCGGTGGGCGGGCGGCTTTCCCCTCCGGCAAAGACGAAAATGCGCCGCCTGCCTCCCACCGTGGCCGGAACCGGGGATGCATAGCTGGGACCCCATAGGTCTCCCGTCCCCCAAACGAGTTTTCCGGTGAGTTTGTCCAGAGCGATCACCGAGGGTCCGCCGGGGGCGCCCACGTTGACAATCAGCAGGTTCCCCTCGACCAGTGGCGTGGAGGCAACCCCGAAGAAGTCCTGGGGCACCCCGAATTCCTTTGACAGGTGCCGTTCCCACTGGATTGCACCGGACTCCAGGTCGAGGCAATGGAGCTTTCCTTCGGCGCCGTAGGTGTAGACCCGGTTGCCGTCGATCACCGGGCTGCAGCGGGGACCGTTGTTGTAGCCGTAACGGTCGCTGTAGCCCGTGGGGTAGCGGAAGGTCCAGTAGCGTTGCCCGGTTTCGGGATGCAGGCAGTCGACGATCTCCTCCCGGCCCTGGCGGTGGAAGTAAACCAAGCGGGAGTTGTGGATGGCGGGTGAGGTGTAGCCGGTCCCCTTGGCCAGTTCCCATACCAGGGGCGGCCCGCCCTCCGGCCAATCCTTGAGCAGGCGGGTCTCGTTGGAAACCCCGTTGTGGGTGGGTCCCAGGAAAGAGGCCCAATCGTGGGTGGCGGCTCCCGCGGGAAGAGGCTTGGGCTTGGTGTGAAAGCGAACGCCGGGGTGGGCGTCGGGTAATGGAGCGCTGCTATCCGCGGACGCCAGCAGCCGGGCCGCTCCGGCCGTCCACTCATGGGCCGGCGCAGACCGATCGCCCGTCTGACAGGCACTCTGGCCGAGCCAGATTCCGGCGAGCATGAACCCCAGCAACAGCCGTCTCATCACGTCCTTCTCCAATCCGGCGGCCATCCCCGACCTGGAATAATTCTTCTTGTCAAGAATGCAGCCCGCCGGCGAGATCGGCGGGTCAATACCGCACCTGGGTGGGCCATCCCCTTCAAACTTCAAACTTCCCCCTTCAAACTTCGTCAATACCGAACCCGGGTGGGCCGTCCTCGGTCCTCCCCCCGCAGCCAGATGAATACCGGAGCGTGAGGCTCGGGCGAGGGCCAGGGCAGGGCAATCCTCAAGGTCTGCTTGTGGGGGTCGTCCGGGAAGGGGGTGGGGATGCCCACTACGGGGTGACCCTGGCTGTCGTCCCAGCCGGCCTTGGCGATGTGGTGCAGCTCCTCTCCGGTCAGGACACCCTCGTAAAGCGATTCCCCCAGCTTCTTGCCGGTCAGGACAAATCTCTCGATCCTGGGCAAGCGGACTACCCGGCCCAGGACGTGCGGGTCGGACGATCCGGTGGTCTCGTTTCGGACCACCACCGCCAGGGAGCAGGCGGTGGCGCTCAGACTGCCCGGGTCCAGCGAGAGAAACAGCGTGTCCGTCCCGGTCACGTCCAGCCGCGTGGCCCCTCGGGGCTGGCCGGGGTCAAGGGTCAGCCGGGATTCGAACCGGCCGCCGCTCCGGCATCCCAGTTGCAGAGAGGCCGGCGGATGCAGGTTCTCCACGCCGATGGCGAAGCTGACCGGCCGGCCGGCCGGGAGCTCACCCTCTCGCAGTCCCAGCGCGGACTTGGGTGGAAAGGAGGTGCTGGCGCCTGCAATGGCCGGCCGCGGTCCCACGATTTGCAGCGCCTCCTTCAGCACCATCGGGGCTTCCAGCCCGGTGACCCTCAGGGTGACGGGGAGCAGGTCGCCCTCCTCGGCCGCGTCCTCCAGATAGGCCGTGACGCTCCGCTGTTCAAGCTCGCTCGTTTCCGCCTGCGCCAGTTCCCATCGGGCCTTGGGGCTTTCCATTCGGACGATGCGCGCCAGACCGGTTCCCTCCAGCAGCAGCCCCTGGCTTTCCTCTCCAAGATTGACTTTGAGCGGGAGATTGGAGAGTCGAGGCAGCGGGGGGTGAACTTCCAGAGCAAGAACCTGAGGTTCGGCGTCAGCCTGGAAGATTTTCAGTCCGTAGAGGCCGGGGTCAAGCCGGTCGGTGTCCAGTGCGAAGCTCAGTTGTTCCTGGCTTCCACCGGGTGTCCTCGGAGACAAGAGGAAGGCAAGCGGCCTGGTGGCTTGCCCTGAAGGGTTGGATTCCACCAGCTCCAGCTTCTTGACGAACTGGAAGTCGGTCCCCATCAACTCAACCCGGACTCGTCCGCTTTTTGTCACCAGCCTGTCCCTGGATTGGGGTGTCAGACGAGCCAGGTTCAGGTCAGCCAGCCGGTGGAGGTGAAATCGGCCGGCCAGCTCAAAGGACTTCCAATCCCAGGAAGCGGAAAGGGTGTACTCGCCAGGGGGAACTGCAATCTCGCCGGCGTCCAATTCAAGGGCACGCAGCGACGCCTGGAGCGAAACCGCGACGGGGAAATGTCGCTCGCCTGCAGCCTGAACCAGTTTCCAGTCGTGGGCTCGCGGCAACTGCCTCCAGTCGGAGGCATCCTCGGCGGAGATCGGCAGCAGGGCTTTCCGGCCGATGGGAAGGTGGGCGCCGGAAGCCACTCTCACCCGAGGCGCCTGCCGGGAGGGGATGCGCAGGGCCCACAGGTAGGCGATCCTGGCCCGGGCCTTGGCGGGCCGCCGCTGGGAACAGAGCTGGATGTCGTGCGGGGAAACCTTCTGGGCGAAGGCCGAGCGGAAGTCGGTCCCGGGGGAAATCAGCGTCCTCAGGTTCTGAAACAGGGCCACCCCGCCGGTGGCCAACAGGGCCGAATTGCCCAGAAACAGGGTGGCCAGCGAGGCTGCCAGGCCAGCCGATTGTCGTATTCCATGGGCCGGCTGGGGGTTGAGCGGGTCGTAGGTGGTCAGCGACGGCAGCAGGGTGCGCAGCAGCAGGGCCGCCTGTTGATCGGCCGGCGCCTTGGGGTCAATGCGGGGCAGGCTGACATTGTGCTGAGCCGAGAACCCCTGCAGCACCGCGTCCAGCGGTTGGGAATCGGCGGGGGAGCGTTCCCAGGCCGCCAGCGCTTCCACCAGCGCTCCGACCTGGGCCGTCTGCTGGGCGTAGTCGGCGAGCTGGGTGATGACGTCCTGGTTTTTCTTGACCAGGGCCCTGACCTTCTTGATGTTCAGCCCCCGGGGACCGTAGACGGCTGCCACCACCCCGACGTCGAAGGGAACCTCCCACTGGGTGGCTGCCGCCGCCGGCCTGGGGTCCAGAACCACCCATTCCTTTTCGGGGTTGTTCCCGGCGGGGATCAGCACCAGGGCGATGGTAGCTTGCCGCTGCCGGTCGGACTTCAGGCGAATCGGGATATACAGCAGCTTCCGGCCCTTCTCCAGCCGATTCACCGCGGCCAGCGGGCGCGCCCTCACCTTGGGGGCCGGTTGAACCAGAAAACGGAATTGACCGATGGATTGGCCGCCGGCGCAGACCGGCGGTTCAGCCGCCGCCGGCCGGCAGAGCATCAGGGCCAATCCCAGCCCCATCGCCACCAATTCAGGAATCCTTGGCAATTCAACCTCCCTCAGAATCCATGATCGCCTATCCCGAGGAGGATTGAAAGTGGCAAAACGGCAGTGGGATCTAGTGGTCAGTGGCCAGTGGTCAGCCGAGCCCCCGCCCCATAAGTCGGGGCGCATCATTCAGGTTGAAGCAGGGGTGATTCAGCGTGGTCTTGGTGAGGGGTGTGTTTTCGTGCCCCGGCTCTTATGTCGCCGCCACCGCGGCTAAGGCAGCGCAGGGTTCGTAGCTGTTTCTTGCAGAGGCATTGCGTTCCCGGGACGGTGCTTCTAAATCGCCGCCTTCGCGGCTGTGGCAGTGCAGGGCTCATACGACCCCGGGTTGACACCCGGGGCTAAGCGCTGCCGCGGCTACGCCGCTCTATAAGGATGGCTTGCAGGGGATGTTTTCTCAGACGACCCGCGCCAACCGCGGTTTCACCGCTCTCCCTGAAATCACGACACTGCCGGGGGATAGGATTTTCTGCCTGACTGGGAATGGGAAACGTCGCGTACGGGAGTTGAGCCGCGAATGCGGCGTCAGCAAATGCCGGTGAGCTGGAGTCAAACGCAGCCTAACGCAATGGCGTTTCTCAGCTGCACATAGGCTGCGTGAGCCGGCCTCCTTGAGAGCGGCGAAGCCGCGCCAGCACTTAGCCGTGGGCGTCAGCCCATGGGAACTCAAGCGAACAGCGGCGCGATCTCGTCCACTTTCAGGAAGGTGGTTCCCGAGACCGGTTCCAGGTACTCGAAGTCCCGGCCCGAGGGGGTGCCGGTGATCTTCTTGGACCAGTCGATGCCCAGGGCGGAGTACATGGTGGCGGCGATGTCTTCGATATAGATGGAGCGCTTCTGGCTCCAGCCGGAATCGACCACTTGGCCGCCGGTGGGGTCGGTGGCGCCGATGATGCGCCCGCCCCGGACGCCGCCGCCCGCAAACAGGCTGGTGGACGCGAAGCGGTGGTGATCGCGGCCCTTGTTGACTGTCAGGTCGCCCACGGTGCGGCCGAACTCGCCCATGCAGACAATCAGGGTGCGATCCAGCAGCACCTGCCCGTCCCGGGTTCTGAGCCGGCTCAGGTCGGTCAGCAGGCCGGCGAAAGCCGCATCCAGCTCCCGCCCCAGGGTGTACTGATTGGGTGTGCTGGACTTGTCGTAGGCCTTGGCGTGAAGGTCCCAGCCGTCGTGGGTGATGAACACGTAGCGGGTGCCGGCCTCGGCCGCGATCAGGTTGCGCCCCAGGATGCAGGCATCTCCCAGGGCCGAGGACCCGTAGCGCTTGCGTTCCTCCGTCTCCAGCTTGAAGACGTCCCGGACCTCGGGCGCCATCATGATGGAGTGAGCCTCCCCGTAGTAGGATCGGAACTCTTCAATCGGGCGCGAAGTCCCGGTCGACGAAACCGGATGCCCCTTTTCCAGCCGGTTCAGCAGGTCCCAGCGCCTCAGAAAGCGTTCCCGTTCGCCGTCCTCCAACAGGAAGTGCCGGCTCTCCTGTGTATTGAATGCCAGTGGCGCATACTTGGGGTCCAGACAGCCGGAACCGACCAGGCCGGCGCCGCTGGTGATGTTGTAGTTCATGGCCACGAAGGGAGGCAGGAAGTCGCCGGGCTTGCGGCGGGCTTGCATTTCGTAGGCGATGACGGCTCCCAGGGAGGGCATTTCGGCGCGGCGGGCCGGGCTGACGGGGTGAGCCACCTGCAGGACGTACTGGGCTCGGGAGTGGCCGGCTTCCCATGCCTCCACCGACCGCACGACAGCCAGGTCGTCCAGCTTTTCCGACAGCCGGGGAAACAAAGCGTAGGGCAGCTTCATGGACCCGCCCTTGACGGTCCGCACGTCGAAGTCCGCCGGCGTGTAACGGCCCTCCTTGAAGTCGAAGGTGTCGATCTGGCTGGGTCCGCCGTCCAGAAAGAGGAAGATGCAGTAGTCGGCGCTGCCGCGAGGGTTCACCTTTCGAGCCGCTCGCAGGTTGAGCGGATCCATCATGGGCGAAAGGCAGAAACAGGTGGCCGTGGCGGCTCCGGCGCGAATGAAGCCCCGCCGGGTCAATTGGGGAATGCGGGTCATGGCATCTTCCATGGTACCGGTTCCTCTCCTGAAGGTTGAACGGAAATCCTATAGGTTGAACAGAAACTCCTTGGTGTTGAGCAGGCTCCAGAGCAGGTCCTCGGCTCCCGACTCCCGGTAGCGTTCAATCTGGGCCACCCCCAGCCGTTGTTCTTCGTCGCTTGGCAAGCGTCCCAGGGTCGCCAGAAAGAGCTCTTCCACGATCTCCCGGTTGCTCTTGAGGGGCTCTTTTCTGAGCAGCCTCTTCAGCCGCCCCTTGTCCGCCTGGACCTTCTCCTTGATCAGGTTGCTGTTCAGCAGCAGCGAGGCCTGCACGGTCGAGCCGGCCAGGCTCTTGTCGGCCACGTCGCGGTTGCTGCGGCCGAAGGCGGCCAGAAAGACCTTCAGCTCGCCTTGCAGGTCGTAGGGCCCCCGGGTCTGCATCACGTACTTGACCTTGAGATCGGTGCCCATGACGGGAATCTCGGGAAAGATCCCGGTGGCTTGACAGAGGCCGTCATGGAGCTGAGCCGCCGAGAGGCGACGGGCATTGCGCCGGGCGAAGTAGCGGGCATATTCGGGGCGCCACCGGCCGGCAAACCGGCTGGAGAGCTGATAGGCGCCGGACTTGGCGATCCGGCGAATAATGGCCCGCAGGCTGAAGTCGTTGTCGGCGAAGTCTTTCCCCAGGGCGTCCAGCAGCTCCGGATGGGTGGGCTGAATGGTCCAGGGAGGCGGCGGGGGATTTGCGGGGTCCTGCCGGGCCAGGTCGAACTCGAAGGGAGGATCGACGATGCCGACCCCCATCAACTCGGCCCAGATCAGGTTGGCGGTGGCCCGGGCAAACTGGGGATGGGAAGTCAGCATCCGGGCAAAGGCCCTGCGCAAGTCCTCTTCCGGCCTGGCGCGCTCGCCGTTGAGCAGAAAGGTGGGAGTGGTATCGGCCGAGTAGCGCTGCATGCGCTTGACGCTGGGGTACTTCAGGTCGTAGCGGTGAGGGGCTTCCTGCACGGGAAATTCCTGGCCGATCCCAAAACCGCGAAACATTCTTATGCCCCCGAAAAAGGAGGCCTGGCGCCAGAACTCCTCCCGGGACTTCTCGCTGAGCCAGAGGTTGATCTTTTCCAGGTGGTAGGCGCCGTCGTGACAGGCGATGCACTCCAGGTTGACCCCCAGGAAGTTCCTGGTGGTGCTGATGGCGATGTCCTCGATGCTGTCCTCGTGGTTGACCCCCAGCCCGTCGGCGTCATCGGCGTGGTACCTGGCCAGGTAGTTGGCGGGCGCCGACTCCCAGTTGGAGCGGGCCGTGGCCGTCAGCATCTCGGTGACCAACCGGTCGTAGGGCACGTCCAACAGCAGCGCCGTGTTGAGGTAATCCCAGAAGAGATTCCGTCCCTTGGGTCCGATCTCGCCCTGGGTGACGCGAAAGAGGTCGCACAGAAAATAGGTCCAGCGATCCAGGAAGGGGTGGGTGGGGTGGTCGGCGGCGGCGGGGTCCACCCTGGCGCCGGTCAGCTCGTCGATGAGCCGCGACCGCTTGTCGGGGCCGGTGTCCTTCAGAAAGCTCCGCACCCTGTCCACCTCCGGCAGTCG
>JAJECY010000115.1 GCA_022821775.1 Acidobacteriota bacterium | reverse complement strand
GGCCGTTCTGGCAGATCTGGATGTGCCGTCCGGCGTGGCGGTGGACAAGGCCGGCAACCTCTACATCGCCGGATTCGGCAATCACCGCATCCGCCGGGTGGATGCCGGGGGGACCATCACCACCATCGCGGGCACCGGCGCCTGGGGCTACGGCGGAGACGGCGGCCCGGCGGTTCAGGCAAAGCTGGCCCATCCCTTTAGCGTGTCCGTAGACGCTGCCGGCAACCTTTACATCGCCGACCACAGCAATGACCGCATCCGCCGAGTGGATGCCGGGGGGACCATCACCACCATCGCGGGCACCGGCATCGCGGGTACCCGAGTCAGAGGCTACAGCGGAGACGGCGGCCCGGCAGTCTCGGCACAGCTAAACCACCCCAGAGGCTTGGCGGTGGACAAGGCCGGTAACCTTTACGTCGCCGATTCCCGCAATCATCGCATTCGAGTCTTGAGGCAGGCTTCTTCGCTTCCACCGCCAAGCCGGCTGACGGCAACACCGATATCCTCCTCCCGAATCAACTTAGCCTGGCAGGACAACAGCGCCAATGAGACAGGTTTCAAAGTACAGCGCCGGCAGAAGGGCTCGGGCGATTGGGTCGAAGCCGGGAAGACGGCCGCCAACGCCGACGACTATTCCGACATGGAGTTATTACCGGCCACCACCTATCACTACCGCGTGCTGGCCTTCAACGAGACCGTCTCTTCCGCCTTCTCGAACGAGGCCATGGCCACCACTCGGGCAGCGCTTCCCCCGACCCTGACCCGGTTCAGTCCGTCAAACGGCCCGGTGGGAACCCGGGTCAACCTCACCGGAACCCATTTTCTGGGCAGCACCGACGTGCAGTTCAACGGAATGAGCGCCCTCCAGTTTGAGGTCATCTCGATGACAAGCATTCGGGCCGTTGTCCCTCCGGGGGCTACCAGCGGACCGATCAGCGTGGTCACCTCAGGAGGAACGGCGGTGAGCGCCGAGCCCTTCACCGTGACGGAGGGCGGAAGCGACAACCGGTTGTTCGTTCCCGCCATACTGACCTCGGCGGGACGCAACAACTCCTTCTTCACCTCGGAGCTGACCTTGACCAACCGGGGCACCGAGGCGGCAACCCTCGGCTATACCTACACGACACCTGGCGGACGAAAAATCGGAATGGCCACCGACAGCCTGGCCCCGGGGCGGCAGAGAATCGAACCCGACGCCATCGGCTACCTCACCAACCTCGGCATCCCGATTCCCGCATCCGGAAATCGCATCGGGACCCTCGGAGTGGAGGTTTCCGGCTCTTCCACAGTAGGTGTGTGGGCGCGAACAACCACAATCGTGCCCGACGGCCGCGCCGGCCTGGCCTACCCCGGAATCCCCCGAGATGAAGGATTCCAGGAATCGGTCTACTTGTGCGGGCTGCGCGAGAACCGGCAGGACCGCTCCAACGTGGCCGTTCAGAACATGGGGGACTCAAGCGACGGAAGCCTCAACCTGAGAGTGACGATCTTCTCCGGAGATTCGGCAGCACCGGGCAGGAGCATGGTCTTGCCGGTCCTCTCTCTGCCTCCGGGAGGGTTCCATCAGTACGATGGCATCCTGAAAAAGGCGGGTTTTGACAATGGCTACGTGAAGGTCGAACAGGTGAGTGGGACAGCACCGTACTATGCCTACGGGGTCATCAATGACAATTTCAACTCGGACGGCTCCTTCGTCTTCCCCCTCGCCGAATCCTCCCTGGTGGGAACCAGTGGACAGACCCTGCCGGTAATTATCGAAACCGGAAACTACACCAGCGAGCTGACCCTCACCAACTTCTCGGCCTCGGGGAAAACCGTCGATTTCAGCTTCGTGGCCGAAGCCGTCCACACCGCTGGTGACACCACCACCTTCAGCCTGAGGCTTGAGGCCGGGCAGCAGATCATCCGGCCCAACCTCGTCAGTTGGCTACGCCAGCAGGGAGTGACGGGTATCGGTCCGGCCAATCGAGCCTTCGTCGGAGCCCTGTTCGCCACGGTGGCCGAGGGAGACATGAGCGGTATCGTGATCGGGGCCCGGACGGGCTCTCCCGACATGAGAGGTGGACAATACAGCCTCTTCTACAACGGGACACCCTATGGCTCGGCTTCGATCGACACCGCCTGGATCTACGGGCTGCAGCAGAACGAGGAGAATCGCAGCAACCTGGCCCTGGTCAACACCGGCGAAATCGACGACAGCTCCAGCACCTTCGAGATCACCATTTACGACGGCACCGGAAAGTCTCGACCGAGAACGAAAAGCGTGACACTCGGTCCACGCCGTTGGACGCAGGAAAACGGGATTCTAGGCGAAATCAGCCAAGGGTACATACAGGTGAGGAAGACATCGGGCAACAACCCGTTTGTCGCCTACGGAGTGATCAACGACGGCGGCAGGCCCAGGGAGCGCAGCGGGGACGGCACCTTCCTGCTCAGCCAGGAATAGCCCTTCTCCTTTTGGGAACGGAAGATTCACGAGAAGGGAGGTACGTCGATCCGAGGCTGTCACACCAAGTTCGGAGACCGGCGCCCGAATATGGAGAGGGTCAACGGGGTGCGTTCGGTCCTCGCCGGGGCGTCGCAGCACGGTCTGCGCGACGCCTATCGCGACCTTCACGGCTTCGAGATAGCCACGCCCGTCACTCACTGCACCACGCGCGGCAACCCGCGATGCTTTGACCATACCTTCGTCTCAAGACACTTCAAGGTTGTGGAATGCGGCTACTTCCACGATTGGCGCAAACAGGGGTGGAGCGATCACTCGGCGATGTGGACGAAGCTCATCTTTCGCGAGAAGATCCCTGAATTGATTGAATGGGAGATGGAATGTTCCGTTGGCGCTACTCCCACTCCACCCGGAAGCGGCAGGCGCGGACGTGGGTGATGCCGTTCAGGGTGGCGTAGTAGGTCATCAGCAGGCTGCCGTCGCTCAAGAGGACCAGGTCGGGCGTTCCGAAGGTAAAGCGGTCCAGGGCTTCCCAAAGCCCTCCCGCATCCACGGCAGCTTCCTTCGCCGGGACCACCGGCTCTCCCACCATGCGGTTCGCGACGGGATCCCACATCTGGATGGGCCCCAACCCGGCCCAGCTCTCTCCGCCGTCCCGTGATCCCCAGAGCCTGATACCCTCCGGCGGCAGTCGGTAGTTGCTGGCCGCCACCACCGAGCCGTCGGGGAGCACTACCGGCGCCGTGACCTGGCCCACGAAGCCGATATCCTCGGGCTCGGTCCAGGTCTGTCCTCCGTCCGAAGACCAGGAGCGGCGGACCTCGATGGTCTCCTCGGTATCCTCGCGAAAGGTCCAGAGCAGCGCCAGGATTCGTCCATCGGGCAGGATTTCGTAGCGGGCGTCGCACAGATTCAATTCCCCCGAGTGGTCGGCCGCAACGATGGCGGGGGGATCGAAGGTCTCGCCGTGGTCTCGCGAGAAGATCATGGCCGAGCCGTTGGGACCGGTGGGAGCCAGCTTGTACTCCAGGGGCACGCAGATCGTGCCATCGGCCAGAGGGAAGGGCCGGGAGGTGACTCCGGCGCTGGCCAGGGTCGGGTGGGGGACCAGCCGGGGTTCCGACCAGCTTTGCCCGCCGTCGGCGCTGCGCGTCACCAGGAGCGGGTGCGGCAGGGCCCTTCCCTCCTGGGTGAACATGTAGACGCCCGGCTTCAATCCCTCGATGGAACCGAAAATCACCAGCAGATGCCCATCGGCGGTTTGACACAGGCCGGGCGAGACCAGCGTGGTGGGAGGGGTGCGCTTGAGACCGTCAAACACCACCCCGGGAGCCGACCAGGTCTCGCCCTGGTTCTGAGAGGTCTGCATCAGCAACAGGCTGTCGACGCTGTGCTTGCTCGATCCCTGCCGGTAGACGCAGCAGACCGACCCGTCCTCGAGGCGAATGGAGAGAGGATAGGCGCAGGCGCTGCCCTTGTCGCCCGCGGCCAGGTTGTTAGAGACCGCCCGATCGGAAAGTATGTTGACCTTCATGAATAGAACCTCCGAATCTAACGTATTGCAATGGATAGTGCGCGCAGCCACTTGCTGCCGCCGCCTACGCGGCTCAACACTTTCGCTGAGCTTTTCCATGGGCTTACGCCCACGGCTAAGTGCTGCCGCCACTCCGCGGCTCGACTGGAATCCTCAGGCTGCCCCCCGGGGGTTGCTCAAATGATCGTCTCCGGGCGTCTGCTCCCCGATTTCGCACAACATCGCCGACTCCCCCTTGAGGGGGAGTCGCAGAAGAGAGGAGCATAGGGGACGTTGTTGAATTACTGGAATTACTTGGATCGACACGGGAACGGCTGATTCGATTCGTTCCAGTAATTCGACAACGTCCCCTCTGTACCCCCGGCTAATCCTGTGGAGGATGCCCACCCGGGAGCGCGGGCGTCCCGCCCGCACCTTTGTCCGCCACGGCCTCGCCCGTCTCCGCCGCTTGCATCGACCGGCAACGGCGCCGTGGGGCTCCTTGGGCCTTGCCACTGCGGTTCACGCCGATTGGCACGCTGCCTGCCTGGAACGTCCCAATGACGCTCCGTGACTCCCAGCCAGGAATAAGGTTGCGGGCGGGACGCCCGCGTGCCCGGGTGGGGCTTCGCCCTTCTATCACTCCCCCCTTGTGGGGGAGTCGCAGAGGCTT
>JAJECY010000005.1 GCA_022821775.1 Acidobacteriota bacterium | reverse complement strand
GCATGCCCAGCACCGTCTGTTTTGCTTGCCACCCCCAAAAGGACCCATAACGGTTTGAATATACACGGCCTCTAACAATACAGGTGCGTCCTGGTGAGAAATGCGGGCTGGACATGGCTCGGGCTGGAGAGGTGTTCTCGGGCGCGACGCTGACCGTTGAGGATGACCGACGCGACTATGGCGAGGACCGATTTATCACAGTCGGGTTTCTCGATGTCTCTATGGTCGTCGTTGTTTGGACTCCCCGCAAAGTCGGAGCCCGGATCATCAGCATGAGGAAGGCGAATGATCGAGAACAAAGACTCTACGGCGAAAGATTTTGACCCGGAAACCGCACCCGACCTGTCGAGGGACGGCTGGCCGGAGAGGTTTGCCAAGGTGGCCGTGCGGCGAGGTCGTCCGCCGGTTGCGAGGCCGAAAGTGTCAACCACCATCCGTCTATCACAGGATGTGATGGATCACTTCCGTGCCGAAGGGAAGGGCTGGCAGACACGGATCGACGAGGCGCTTCGCGAGTGGATCGGGAGCAGGCAGAGCTACTGAAGTTTCGCCGGCTTGCGTCCTGCTTCCGGCGTCGTGGTATTTTTTCGGGCTACGCCACTACTACCTGAACAGATCCTGCTCCGCCGGACGAATCAGTGAACGAGCCGACCCTTCGGCTGCCGGATAGGTCAATCCGCGGACGATGGCGACCGGAATTCCCCGGGCCTTCCCCATGACCGGCTCGGCTGCTCCGGCCAGCTCGTCGGCCCAGGCCATGGCGGTGGCCTCCAGCCGGCGGCCGGCGCTGTCGAGGTCTCCACGGTAGTCGACCAGGGGGGCGAGGCCGGCAACCCCGATGGCGACGTTTACCAGACCTTCACGCCAGGGTCGGCCGAAGGTGTCGGAAACGATCACGGCCAGGCGGGTCCGAAAGCCTTGCTCCAGGCAACTCCGAAGGCGGCGGGCGGAGGCATCGGGATCCTCCGGCAGGAGGGTGACTTCGCCGGCCGCGGTGTTGGACTGGTCCACTCCGGCGTTGGCGCACACGAAGCCGTGATGGGTCTCAACGATCAGCCGCCCTCGGTCCATCCTGACGATTCGGCGGGACTGGCTGAGGATGATCTCGACCAGAGCCGGGTCCTTGTCCAGCTCGCCCGCCCAGTTGCGGGCCAGGCGAGACGGCTTTACCGACTCCAGGCGGACCGACCTGCCCTCATCCTTGGAGACGACCTTCTGGGTGACCACAAAGATGTCCCCATCCAGCACTTCCAGGGAGGCGGCCCGGACGGCGCCGCAGATGAGCTCACCCAGTCCGCTCCCCGGCAGGATTTCCGGCAATCCGGGAATTCCGACGACCCTGTACTCAGGAACCTGCATGGGCGCCTCGATTCATACCCGCCAGGCGGTCCGCCACCCGCAGACCTTGGAGAAGGGCCTGGGTGGCGGTTCCCTTCCCCAAACTGACGAATCGCGCCAGGTCCGAAGCCAGGTCGAGGTCCAGGGCCAGCCTCGGCATCGTCCTGACCGCCACCTGCAGTCCCCTTAAGCGCGCCTCTTGAAGGTGTGATTGCAGGCTGTCGGCGCCGAACCTGGAGGGAAAAACCAAGGGCGGCGAGCGGAGCAATGCGTTGGTCCCCAGACCATCCTGCGAGGGAACCAGCACGGCCGCGGGTGCCCGGGCGGCCGGATCGAGGAGGGCGTCCAGGTCCCGGGCCTGCACCAGGGGAATGTCCGCCGGCAGCCGCAGCACCGCTGCTACTCCCTGCTCTTCCAGCAAACTCGAAGCCCAGTCCACCGAACGGCTCTCGGAAACCTGCTCGCTCTCCCGCAACACTTCCCAGCCGTTCCCGGCCGCATAGGCGGCCACATCCGGATCTCGGGCCACCACCACGACACGATCGGCGAAGCGGCATCCGCGGACGGCGGCGCAGACATCCTCCAGCATGGCCCAGACCAGCCGGGTCCGCTCCCCGGCAGAGAGCAGCCCGGCCAGGCGTTGCTTGGATCGCTCCGGATCCTTGACGGGAAGAAGGATGACCGTCACCACGGCCCCATGACTGCTTGCGCCAGGGCCACCTTGTCGGCCAGGCCGGCCATGACGGTATTGGTGACCTTGACCTGCATTCCCAGGCCCTCGATATCTTTCTTCAGGGCCTTGTCCCGCGTGTCGATCACGAACTGATCGACAACCCCCTGCAGGAGGCGGGCAACGCCCAGGGCCGAGGCCGGGTGACCCAACTCCTTCAGCATCTTGGCCGCCGGACCCTTCAATGCCCTCCCCCCCACCAGCGGACTGACCGCAGTGACCGGCAAACCGGAATCTCGCAAGAGGTCCTTCATGCCGGGGACCGCCAGGATCGGTCCGATGCTGATCAAGGGGTTGCTGGGAGCCACCACCACCCGGCAGGCCCCGGAAATCTCTACCGGCAGCCCCGGCGGGAACCGACTCTGCTCGACGTTCCGGTAGCTCACCTCGAGCACACGGGGCCGGCACTGTTCCCGCACCAGGTATTCCTGCAGGTGGAGGTCCCCTTGGTCGGTCAGAATCCGAGTCGGCGCATAGGACTCGGTCATGGGCAGGAGCCGGCTGCGCATCCCCCAGGTGCGGCCGATTCTGGCGGTGACCTCCGCCAGGCCCAAGCCTTGCTCAAGGAGATGGGTCCGCCACAGGTGGGTGGCCAGGTCCCGGTCCCCCAAGCGAAACCAGCTCGGAGCGCCATAGGCCTGCAGCCACTCCAGGCAGTCGAAGTCATCCCCGGCCACCCCCCAACCCCGGGAGGGTTCCACTTTTCCCGCAAGGGTATAGGTGACGGTGTCCAGGTCCGGGCAAATGCGGAGCCCACACACCCTGAAGTCGTCCCCGGTGTTGCCGACAATGGTGATCCGTTCGGGAGGGATGACCCGGCTGAGCCCCAGCAGAAACTTCGCGGCTCCCACGCCACCGGCCAGCACCACCACGCCGTCGGAATTCACCCTGCCCCCTTTTCTCCAGTCGACACCCCTGTCCCGCGATCCGGCATGCGAACCATTTCAGCGGGAATGTGCGGCGCGGCGAGGCCCAGAGACCCCGGACAAGCCCTGCCCCCACCCCAGACGACGGGGCCAATCATTCGAACGTGAAGAAACAGGGTTGTTTTTAAACAAGTTGCCGGTTCCGGGAGCAGGCAAACGCCCTGTGACGTGGTTGCACTCTATTTTTTATGAACATGGATGCACAGGATTAACAGGATAAACAGGACGAGAGGTTCCTGCACCGGAAGCCGGCTGGGGCGATGATCCGGTGCGGGCCTGCGGATGCTCAGGACTGCGAGCCATCCGTTTCCTGAAAAAATCCTGTGTATCCTGTGCATCCATGTGAATCAATCTTTTTACACTCGAGGCCGAACCCCGACGCCGGGAATCACAGGGTGTCATTTCCTGTCCCAGGTAGGCCATTCCTCAACCCGTTTTCCTTCACTCGAACCGGGGGCGTTCCCATTGAGTGGGTCAAGAACTCCGTCTTTCTTCGTGTGTCTTCGTGGTCCTTCGTGTGTCTTCGTGGATATCTCTTTTATGTCGTTGTTTCAGGCAGGCAAGGTGGCGACGGTGGCGGGACTCCTGGTTACAGACCGACCACTCGATACCGGGAGTGGTGCACTTTGTGCCGCTTGTTGATCTGAATGGCCAGGACCGTCATGCGCTCCAGGGTTGCGGCCTGTCTCAGCGGCCCCACGTCCAGCGGAGACAGCCCCTCGATCCTGGAGGCAACCTGGACGATCCGGCGGCGGGCTTCCACGGAATCCCCGCAGACGAAGACGTGACAATCGAGCTGTTGGCTCAGATCTTCCAGCAGGTGGGCGGGAATGGTCTTGAAGGCCGCCACCAGCAGAACGCCCTCCGGAAGGACCTTGGCCAGGTGCTCGCTGGCGGAAGGCTCGGGCAATTCTCTCAGTTGCAGGCGCTTCGCCCGAAACTGCAGCGGAACGGTGACGTCTACGACGATCTGTCCCTGGCGAAGATGGGCGCGGCAGTTATCCAACAGGCCGGCGGCATGCTCGAAGGGCGCTGCAACGAAGAGGATGTCGCACGCCTCGGCGACCGCTGAGTTCTCAAGGCCCCCGATGTCGGCTCCCGGCCCGCCCTCCTCCTTCAATCGACTCCGCAGTTGCTCGGCTCTGAGTGCCGCCTGCTGCGGATTGCGGGAACCGATGATCACCGGGTACCCCGCCTGACTCAGACGCAGCGCCAAGCCCCGGCCCTCGGGCCCGGTCCCGCCCAGAATGCCAATCCGCATTCAGGCCTCCACGCCGTCTCTCCGAACCCACCGCCTACTCCACCAACTCGACTTCCCGGTCGGTAGCCGGAACGATGCTTTCGGTCGGTTCGTCGCGTTCGGCCTTCCACACCAGGTGAATCGCCCACAGCAGGATCGCGATCTCCAGCGCCACCATGAACCAATCCAGAACCGTCACCATTTCTCAACCTTTCGTCGGGGCCAGGCCCATCTGCTGCTCCGGCGTCTGCCCCTGGGCCAGCGACCACTTCATCCAGCCGTAGTAGACCAGGCCCGAGGCCACCATGGAGCTGACCAGACCGCTGAAGAGCTGGTTCTGCCCCACATAGAACCCGACCAGGAAACCTGTCAGCCAGGCTGCGTAGGCGGCGGGATTGAGGTTCATGTCCGCTCCCCTGGCGCTCTGGTAGCGTTTCCGTCTTTCCGGAAAGGCCCAGTAGTCCAGAATCACCGTCATGGCGATCGGGGCCACCACCCAGCCCAGAAACTGAACATACCAGTTCACGAACCGGTCCAGCCCCACGAAGCTCCCCACCAGGCCCACCAGCCCTGCTCCCGCCGTGGCCAGGCGGCGAGTGAATTCCTGCCCCCAGACCATGGGGATGGGTGGCGCCGAAAAGGCCAGTCCAGCCGCGTAGGTGCCTCCCTGCACCGTGGACTGGGCGCCGAACCAGCCGAACACCCAGACCACGAACGGCAGGCCCAGGGCCTGAGCCATGATGAACACATTGAACTCGCCGGTGAAGGCGGCCCCGATGGCGCCCCCCCAGTACTGCATGGTGACCAGCCCGGCGTAGGCCGTCATGATCCCGATCAGGGCCTGCTTGCCGTTCTTCCAGAAGCGGGCCATGTCGGAAATGATGGTCACTCCCACCAGCCAACCGCCGGCCGCCATGTCGAACCCGATGAAGGCAGGCGCGGTGGGATCGAACCACTTGTTCCACAACACGCCGAAACCGCCCGCGCGCGTGAGCGTGGCGTCGATGATCATGAAGACCAGGACCAGGAAACCGGGCACGGCAATCCAGTCCACGTAGGCAATCCAGCGAATGCGCACCACTGCCGGAACGATGAACAGGACCCCGATGGCGATGGTGGAGATCAGCCAGGGAGCCGAGCCGGCCTCCCAACCCCAATGTCCGGTGAGACCGTCCCGGGTCATGTTCAGGATGACCGAAAACCAGCCCATGCTGGTCAAACCCATCAGCACGTTGGGCAGTACCACTCCCTTGCGCCCAAAGGTGTAGCGGTAGAGGAGCGCGCTGGAATACCCGGTCCGGGCGGCGGCCGCCCCGATCAGGGCTCCCACGATCCCGTTGCTCAAGGTCCCGAAGAAGATGATGGGCATGGACAACTTCAAGGGAAAGGACTGACCGACGATTCCTCCCACGACGAAGCTGGACAGCACCAGCACCCATCCCCACAGAATAATGGAATTGTTCCAGTAGCTGAGCCTCCTCGACAGTGGCACCTTGGACCGGGCGGCGTCTCCAACCACCGCCCCCGACTCGGCGTTGCCGCTTTGTGTCGACAAGATGAAACGCTCCTTTCGGCGTGGCTCTCCCGGACGCGGTTGGGGTCAGGCTCGACCCAGGACCACCGCCTCCAGCGCGGACAGGCAACGGTCGACTTCCTCGGCCGTATTGTAATGGACCAGTCCCAGACGCACGACGCCGCCCGAATCGAACAACCCCAGCCGTTCGATCAGTGCCTGGGCGTAGAAGTCCCCTTCCCAGAGGAAAAACCCCTTCTTGCCCATTTCGGCCGTGATCTCTCGTGGAGAACGGCCCGGAACCGTGAAGGCCGCCGTGGGCGTGCGGCAGTGGAGCCGGTCGCGGTCGGTGATCCCCCAGATCTTCAAACCCCTGATCTGCTCCAGACCGTCCAGCAGTCGCTGGAACAGGGGCCGCTCATAGCTCTCGATGGCGGACAAACAGGTCTTCACATGCAAGCGCCTGCCCTCGAGATGCGGATAACGGTCCCGAAAGGCGCCGCCCTGCTGCCGGCCCAGTTCGGCCAGGTATTCGACGGCGGCCAGGCTCCCGGCGATCCCCTCATGGTTCTGAGTCCCGATTTCGAAACGAGGCTTGGCCGGCCGGATCTTGTAGGCGGGTAGCCGCTCCAGCACTTCCTGTTTGCCGTAGAGCACCCCCACGTGGGGACCGAAGAACTTGTAGACCGAGAGGGCCATGAGGTCGCAGTCCAGAGCCTGCACGTCGATGGGTCCGTGCGGCGCGTAATGGACGGCGTCCACAAAGACAAGCGCTCCAACCTGGTGGGCCTTCTCGATCACCTCCCCCACCGGATTGACCGTGCCGACGGCGTTGGAGGCATAGCCGATCGCCACCACCTTGGTCCGCGAGTTGAGCTTGGACTCCAGCTCCTCCATGTCGAGGGTGCAGTCTTCCGGGTCGATATCGATGCAGTGGACCTTGGCGCCATGCTCCTCCAGGGCCTGCCAGGGAGAGACGTTGGCCTCGTGGTCCAGCACGGTCACCACCAGCTCGTCGCCCGGCTGCAGCGTCTTGCCGATGGCGCGACTCACGTTGTAGGTGTGGGTGGTCATGTTCAGGCCGAAGGCAATCTCATCGATGGAGCGAGCATTCAGGAAATCGACAATGGCCTGGTCGGCTTCCACCAGCATGCGGTCGGTGTCCTCGCTGGTGACGAAGGTGCCCTCGATGTTGCAGTTCATGGTCATATAGTAGTGAGCGACGGCATCCATGACCTGCCGGGGTATCTGGGTCCCGCCCGGACCATCGAAAAACACGGCCGGTTGCCCCCCCACGGTGCGTTCCAGGGACGGGAATTGTTTTCGGATCGAAACCAGGTCAAGCAAGGGGGAGATCTCCAGGTTGGCCCGGGCCCTTGGCTCGGCCCGGGATGCAGCCGGCATTCTAGAAGAGGTTCCAGGGCGGGACCAGCGCCTCGATCCGGTCGGTCGCGGGCTTGAAATGGGCGGCCGCCTCATTTAGGACCGGCGGCTTATGTCCCGCAAACAGATGGTCGGGACGGAGCCGGGCCAGCCGTTCCACGCTCCTCATGGATTGGTGCAGGTCGCAGTCCCCGATGTTCTGCAGAAGGATCTTGCCTTCGGGAAAGATGGCGTCGCCCGCGAAGAGAGTCAGTTTGCCCCCGTCCTCCACCAGGAAGGACACATGGCCCGCACAGTGGCCGGGAGTCGCCACCACCCGGAAGACCTTGCCGCCCAGTTCCACTTCCTGACCATCCTGAAGCTCCAGGTCCACCGGGCAAGGCAGAAACTGGAACTCGGGGGGGTACATTCCGGTGGAGCGTCCCTTGTCCAGGTTGATGGCCTTTTCGTCGCCAGTGCGCAGCCAGCCGGCGGCTTCCGCCGAGATGGCCACTTTCAGGTTGGGCAGCCGTTGCTTCAGGGGCGCGGCTCCTGCGGCATGGTCTCCGTGAGCGTGAGTGAGCAGCAACCATTCCACCCGGGCGGGGTCCACGCCGTGCCCGCGGATATTGTCCACGACCTGGTCGGCGCCCATCCCGCCGCCCGCGTCGATCAGCAGGTAGAGGTCCCCGGCCCGCATGAGGTAGACATTGCAGTCCATGCGGTCGGTAAAGACCGTCTCGGTCTCGCCTCCGCCCACCAGAAATACCGTCTCAGTCACCTTCATGAACCAGCCTCCTGATGCTTTCCACCGGAGTCGCAGTCGTTTGGGTCAAACGCAATTAGCGGGACCGCTTCGGAACCCACCGACACCCCAACGGTGGCCGCTACCGGGCATACTCCGGTTCTTCCCGGTCCAGGATGCGCCGGATGGCCTGGAAGTGCAGATCGCGCATGGTCGCCAGACCCGATTGCATCACCGGAGCCACTTCCTTGACCGTCGACTCCGGAATTTCTCGTAGCCGCTGTCCGGAAGATTGAACGATGAACTGGGATTGGCAGGCCCGTTCCAGGTAGTAGAGGTCGTCGAAGGCGTCCCAAACCGTGGGCCCGGTCACAATCACCCCGTGGGCGCCCAGAAAGGCCACGTCGTTGTCGCCCATGGCCGCGGCCAGGCGGTCTCCCTCCGCGCTTTCAAAGGCCAACCCGCGATATTCGTCGATATAGGCCACCCGGCCGTAATACCGGAGAGCATTCTGTGAGGCCATCCGGAGCCTGCCCTGCTCCAGCAGACAGATGGCGGTGGCGTAGGGCATGTGGGTGTGCAGCACGCAGCGAGCCCGGGGCTTGGCCATGTGGATGCGGGAGTGAATGAAGAAGGCCGAATCTTCCACGGTGTTGCTGCCCTCCAGGATGCGGCGGTCCTTGTCGGCCAGGACCAGGTCGCTGGCACACAGCTCGCTCCAGTGGAAGCCAATCGGATTGACCAGAAACTGGTGACTGTCGTCTGAAACCGCCAGGCTGAAGTGGTTGCAGATCCCCTCGCTCAGCCCCAGACGTGCAGCCCAGCGAAGGGCGGCGGTCAGGTCGATCCGCGCCAGTCTGATTTCCTCGGGTGTGATGGTGGATTCCTTTCAGGAAGAAATGCGGGCTAGAAGCCCTGCGCCTCGAAATGGGGACGAATGGCATCGTCGTAGGGCCGGCCCCCGTTCTGGAAAAAGCCCATCCAATAGTAGGGCACCGATCCCCGCCGGACCATTTCATCGGTCCACTGCGCACAGATCATCTGCTGAATGACATTGCCCACAATGCCCGAGGTCGGGCAGATGCGTTCCTTGCGGCCTGCGATTTCAATGACGCCCTCCCGCTCCGGAGAGAAATTGTCGAAACCGGCGTCGGCGACATCGATCAATCGACCGGGAGGCACTTTCCCGTCCATGGAGCCGGGACCGACTCCGATCACGTAGGCTCCCTCGATCTGCTTCTCCCGAGCCAGTCGCATTTCCGGGGTGTGGGCCGGAGAGATGGCGGTGATGATCATGACGTTGAGTTCTCTGGTTGCTTCCCAGTCTCCCCAGTTTATGATCATCGGTCCCGAGGCCACCCCGCTCAGCTCGCTGGCGAATCCCGGGTGCTCCAGGCTGCGCGCAAACCAGCGGCCTCCCCGGCGAATGCGCCGGGCCATGGTGACGGCAGTTTCTCGGATTCGAGGTTGGTGGCGCCTGATCCGATCCACTCGCTCGGTGAGCACCCGAAGGTATTCGGCGCTCTTGTCCACCGATTTGGTGCTGCCGGTCCAGACCTTGTTGGCGGTCTCGGCGGTCAGCATCCAGTGAAGCGCCCCACTGCCGGTGGTGGTGGAGGGGCACAGGGTGAACTCGGGAATCTGGGGCGCATGGACCAGTCCCTGGTAATAGGGAACATGGCTGTGCAGAATCTCGTTGGAGACATCCTTGAGCATCAGGTTGTCTTCGTTGGTATTGGTGAAGCCTTTCGGGCGGAATTCATTGTCCACGTAGTTCACGGTCACCGCCACCACGTAGACGCCCCGGTCCCGGGCCCTTTGCACGGCGCGATTGCACTGGTTGGTGAAGACCATATCGCCCTTTTGCATCGCATCAAAGGTGGCCGGCTTGTATCCATTGTGGTTGCGGAGAATTCCGGGATTGCCCCGTCTGGTGGCCTTCTGCTCCGGCCCGGGCATGTGGCCGTCGTCCATGGAGGTCCAGGCCGTTCCTCCAGCCTTGATCACCGCGGCCGCCCGCGAAGTGAGTTCGCCAACCTGGTCGAGCTCGCCGCTGAGGCGACCCAGCATCTCCATGGTGGCCTGGTGGTATTCCTCCATGAAGAGCACCGTATGGCCGAAGGTCGGAGCCCCCGGCCGGAGGCATCCGCTCTCGCCGGTTCCGGCGGCCCGAACTTCGGACCGGTTGGCGGAGCCGGACAACCAGGCGCCCACTCCGGCGCCTCCTCCCAGAAACAGACGGCGGTGGATCTTGTTACCCATCCCTGTACCCCGAATTGACTCTGATCGCCCCCGACCCATTGCCGGGGAGACGCTCCATTCCTAATACCCCTGGATTTCGAAAAAGGGCTGCATGGCGGCATTGTATTCCCGGCCGCCCTCCCGGTAGACGCCAAAAAGAAAATAGGGCACCGAGCCCCGCCGCACCATTTCATCGCACCATTGAGCAATGATCATCTGCTGAATGACGTTTCCCACGATCCCGGAAGTGGGACAGATAGTGCGGGATTCCCCTTCAATTTGAATCACACCGCCGGACTCGGGAGAGAAATTGTCGAAACCGGCATCGGCCACGTCGATGAGCCGCCCGTGGGGAACGACGCCGTCGGTCGAGCTGGGTCCGACGCCAACCACGTAAGCTCCTTCCACCTGCTTCTCCAGCGCCAACTTCACCTCTTCCGGATAGGCCGGCGAGATGGAGTTGATGAACATGACGTTCTTTTCCTTGTTAGCTTCCCAATCCCCCCAATTCACCACCCGGATGCCGGAGGCCACGTGAAATTCGCTCTTGAACCCCGGATGCTCAATGCTTTCTCCGAACCATCGCCCGCCGGCCCGGACGCGCTCCGCCATGATGGCCGTCGTTTCCCGGATGCGATCGAAATGGCTGCGGGTGCGCTGGACCCGCTCGGTCAGAATCCTCAGGTACTGGGCGCTCTTGTCCACCGCCTTGGCGTTGGGATGGGCCAGCTTGTTGGCGATCTCGGCGTTCAGCATCCAGTGGATGGCGCCGCTGCCGGTGCCGCTGGAAGGACAGATGGCGAATTCGGGAATTTCCGGAGCATGCACCAGCCCCTGCTCGTAGGGAACATGGCTGTGGAGTATCTCGTTGGAGACGTCCTTGAGCATCAATCCGTCGGGGCAGCCGTGAGATGGGTGATTGTAGCCGGGAGGCCTGAACTCGTTGTTCCAGTAGTTGATGGTGACGCAGACCACGTAGACGCCCCGCTCCCTGGCGGCCAGCACGGCCTTGTTGGCCCGGTTGGTAAAGACGATGTCGCCCGGCTGCATCTGGTCGAAATCCTTTTCAGCCCCAAGAGAGGTCGAATGGGTCTTCATGATGCCGGGACTGCCGCGGCGGTCGTCTTTCTGCTCGTAGTAGGGCATGTGCCCCAGGTTCATGGAGGTCCAGACTTTGCCGCCCTTTTTGACCAGGCTGGCGGCTCGGGAGGTCAGCTCGCCGATCTGGTCCAACTCGCCGCTCTGAGCGCCCAGGATGTCCAGCGTGCCCTGGTAGTACTCCTCCATGAACAGCACGGTGTGGCCGAAGGTGTATTCCTGTTGCCAGCGACAATCGCTCTCACGGGTGTGGGCGGCCGCGGGGGCCTCCAGCCAACGGCCGGCGGCAAGGCCGCCGCCGAGCAAAGCACCTGTTCGAATCATTTCGCGGCGATTGAGCTTGGCCATGATTGCCTCTGGTTTGGCGTAGGGGAAAACCGACGGGACCTGCGAAAACCCGGACCTGACACCACCCGAAAACGGTCCCGCCATCCGGTCATGCTCGGATTGCGCCTATCATACAACACAAGACCGCATTTCTCACCGGGTCGCTGATACATTCGGAGCATTCCATGGGCCCGCGCTCGCCGAGTTTCCATGGGCTGACGCCCACGGCTAAGTGTTGTCGCCGCTTCGCGGCTGTGGCGGAAGATGGCTCATGTTGCGTTTTTGCTGGTGAGGAACGTGGTTGCGTTCGTCTGCGTTCGACTCATGCTTGCCGGGTTTTGCTGACGCCGCGTTCGCGGCTCAACTCCCATACGGGACGCCGAGTTTCCATGGGCTGACGCCCACGGCTAAGTGTTGTCGCCGCTTCGCGGCTGTGGCGGAAGATGGCTCATGTTACGTTTTTGCTGGTGAGGAACGTGGTTGCGTTCGTCCGCGATTGACTCATGCTTGCCGGGGTTTGCTGACGCCGCGTTCGCGGCTCAACTCTCGTATGGGGCGCCGAGTTTCCATGGGCTGACGCCCAGGGAGGATCCATTGGGGAAAAATTCTTTCACCTTGCAGTGTCGAGAGTTTGGGGAGAGCGGTGAAACCGCGGTTGCCGCGGGTTGTCGCAGGAAACGTTCCTTCCCGGCCCTCCTTATAGAGCGGCGAAGCCGCGCCAGCACTTAGCCGTGGGCGTCAGCCCATGGACGTCGGATCCGTCTCCCAAGGCAGCCGCGAAGGCGGCGATTTAGAAGCACCCGTCCCGAACCGCAACGCCTCCGCAAAAAACAGCCATGAGCCCCGCGCTGCCTTCGCCACGTAGGCGGCGACCAAAATGCCGGGTTCCGGTAACACGCGGTCGCCCCAAACCGCCCTTGCCTCAATCACCGGCAGTGTTTACCATCCTTTGGAACTGGCCCGGATCCTCCAGGCCGTCCGGAGATGGGCAGTGAAACGCAATGGAGACGAATAAACACCTATGACCCGCTTTCGCATCGCCATCGACGGTCCCTCGGGGGCCGGAAAAAGCACGGTTGCCCGAAGGGTCGCCCATCGGCTCGGATACCTGTATATCGACACAGGGGCCATGTACCGCGCCGTCGGACTCAAGGTCACCCGGGAACAACTGCCGTGGGATCAGGCAGATGCCATCGTTGAAACCGCCCGCCGGGCCCGAATCGAGCTGAGAGCCGGCCCGCGGGGGCTTCGAGTCTTTCTGAACGGGGTGGACGTCTCCGAGGCCATTCGTACGGAAGCCGTCGGCCAGGCGGCCTCCCGGGTGTCCAGCATTCCCGGCGTGCGCAAGATCCTGGTTCGAGCCCAGCAGGACCTGGGCCGGCGCGGCGGGGTGGTGATGGAAGGCAGAGATATTGGAACCAAGGTGTTTCCCGAGGCCGAACTGAAGATATTCCTGGACGCGTCCGAACCCACCCGTGCCCGGCGGCGATTTGCCCAGAATCGACACAAAAGGGGGGCCTTGCACTTGGAAGGCATTCTCGAGGAGATACGGCGGCGGGACCGGCGCGACCGGGAGCGTGCCGACTCGCCTCTGGTACAAGCCCCGGACGCGGTCTACCTGGACACCTCCAACCAGACGGTAGACGAGGTGGTGGAGCGAATTCTCGAATTGGTCCGGGCCAAAGAGGGGAAATCCGGCAGCGGCGGAGCGGCGGGAGAGAGGGCAGTCGGGGACTAATGGTTTCGGTGGATGGACTCAGCCCCCGTTGCTCATGGAGGCCAGGAACTCCTTGTTCGACCTCCTCTTGGAAAGCCGTTCCAGCATCAGCTCCATGGTCTCGACCGCCGAAAGCGGATTGAGCACCTTCCGCAGCACCCATACCCGATTCAGTTCATCCTTGGGCATCAGCAACTCTTCCTTGCGGGTGCCGGAGCGATTGATGTCGATGGCCGGAAAGACCCGTTTTTCCACCAGTTTCCGCTCCAGGTGAACCTCCATGTTGCCGGTTCCCTTGAACTCCTCGAAGATGACGTCGTCCATGCGGCTTCCCGTGTCGATCAGCGCCGTCGCGATGATGGTCAGGCTGCCGCCTTCCTCAATATTGCGAGCCGCACCAAAGAACCGCTTGGGTCTCTGCAGCGCATTGGAATCCACCCCACCCGATAGCACCTTGCCCGAGGGAGGGACGATGGTGTTGTAGGCGCGAGCCAGCCGGGTTATGGAGTCCAGCAGAATCACCACGTCCCGCTTGTGCTCCACCAGGCGTTTGGCCTTTTCGATCACCATCTCGGCAACCTGCACATGCCGGGTGGCCGGCTCGTCGAAGGTCGAGCTGATGACCTCGCCGTTGACCGACCGCTGCATGTCGGTGACCTCTTCGGGCCTCTCGTCAATCAGCAGCACGATCAGGATGATTTCCGGATGGTTCTGTGTAACGGAGTTGGCGATGGTTTGCAGCAGCATGGTCTTGCCGGTTCGCGGGGGCGAAACGATAAGCCCGCGCTGCCCCTTGCCGATGGGAACCATCAGGTCCATGACCCGGGCCGAGAGGTTGTCCGGCTGAGTTTCCAACCGAATCCGATCCTCGGGGTAGAGCGGAGTGAGATTGTCGAAAAAGATCTTGTTGCGGGCGACGTCGGGGTGCTCGAAGTTGATGGCCTCGACCTTGATCAAGGCAAAGTAACGTTCCCCGTCCTTGGGTGGTCGAATCTGACCCGAGACGGTGTCGCCGGTATGCAGGTCGAACTTGCGGATCTGGGAGGGAGACACGTAGATATCGTCCGGTCCCGGCAGGTAGTTGTAGTCAGGAGCCCGCAGAAACCCGAAGCCGTCGGGCAGCGTCTCCAACACGCCCTCGGAGAAAATCAGTCCGTTTTTCTCCGTTTGGGCCTGCAGGATCTTGAAAATCAATTCCTGTTTTCGCATTCCGGTTGCGCCGGCCACGTTCAGATCCTTGGCGATCTGAGTCAGGGCGGCGATGTTCATGTCTTTCAGCTCGGCAATGTCCATATAGACTCCTTGGAGATTCGGGATCTCACAATCGGCTGGGGGCAACCGGTCCGATCGGACGGGTAGCGCCCCACCTGTAATATGGCGATGGGTCTACGGCTGTGCTGTCCCCTGGATATGACGGCTCAGAAGTGCCCAGACCTTGTCACGGCCGGTCCTCCTGGTAGCGGAATAGGCCACCACCGTGGCTACCGGCGCGACCGCCTGGGTGTGTTTGAGCGATTTCTGCAGCTCGCTTACGGATAGCCTGTCGGCCTTGGTAGAAACCATGAAAAAAGGAAGGGAATACTGGCGCAATCTCTCGAGGGTTTGCAAATCCTGTGCGGTCGGACCAATTCTTGAGTCAATGATCGATACGCATACAGCCAGCTTCTCTCGTTGTCGGATATAGCTGTCGAACAAACGGGCCCACCCCAGTCTCATCTCCTTTGAAACCTTGGCGTAGCCATAACCCGGGCAGTCGACAAAATAGAAACGTCCGTTGATTCTGAAAAAATGGAGCAGTCGGGTTCGTCCCGGGGTAGAACTGGTGCGGGCGAGTCCCCGTCGCCCTAGCAGACTGTTGATCAAGCTGGATTTGCCGACATTGGAGCGGCCGATGAATGCGATTTCAGGAAGGTCATCCCGGGGAAACCGGGACGGATCGGGAGCGCTGCACACCAACTCGGCGGAATGGATCTTCAATGGGTTATGGAATCTTGAGAAAAGTCCTTCTCCATTGAAGGCTTGTACTCCTCGATCTTGTCCTCCGCTTTCTCCTTGGCGACCGGGATCTCATCTTCCAGGGCGATCTTCAGCACCTCGTCCATGGTCTCGACGAAGTGCATTGCAAAATGCTCCCGGATGTTCTGGGGCACCTCGGATAGATCCTTCTCGTTCCCTTTGGGCAGGACAGCCACCTTGATCCCGGCCCGGTGCGCGGCCAGCAGCTTCTCCTTCATGCCGCCAATGGGCAGCACCTTGCCCCGTAAAGTGATTTCACCCGTCATGGCCACGTCCGGCCGCACCGGGATTTTGGTCAGGGAGGAGACCATGGCCGTGGCCATGGTGATGCCGGCCGAGGGTCCGTCCTTGGGAATGGCTCCTTCGGGCACGTGGATATGCATGTCGAAGTTGCGGTGAAACTCCCGCGGAACTCCCAGCCGGTTGGAACGGGAACGCACGTAGCTCATGGCGGCTTGCGCCGACTCCTGCATGACGTCACCCAGCTTTCCGGTCAAGGTCAGGCGACCCTTGCCTTCCATCAAGGTGGCTTCGGTGTTCAACACTTCTCCCCCGACCTCGGTCCAGGCCAGGCCGGTGGCCAGACCGACCTCGCTTTTCTCCGCCGAGCGCGTGTTGCGGTGTTTGATGACTCCCAGGTAGTCGTTCAAATCCTTCCTGTCGACCTGGCGCGAGACTCCGGCGCCCTCCGTAACTACCCTACGGGCGACCTTGCGGCAGATGGAGGCGATCTCCCGTTCCAGGTTGCGCACCCCCGACTCCCGGGTGTAGTTCTGGATGATCCCCAGAATGGACTCGTCAGACAGAACCAGGTTCTTCTCCTTCAAACCGTTCCTGGGAAGCTGTTTCTTGACCAGGTAGCGTTTGGCGATCTCCAGCTTCTCGGCCTCGGTGTACCCCGAAATACGAATGACTTCCATTCGGTCCTGCAGGGGCTGAGGGACGGTGTGGATGACGTTGGCGGTGGCAATGAACATGACCTGAGACAGGTCGTATTCCACATCCAGGTAGTGGTCCACAAAGCAGTGATTCTGCTCCGGATCCAATACTTCCAGCAGGGCTGCCGAGGGGTCTCCGCGGAAATCCATGCTCATCTTGTCCACTTCGTCCAGTAGAAAGACCGGGTTCTTGGTTCCGGCTTTCTTCATCATCTGGATGATCTGCCCCGGCAAGGCTCCGATATAGGTCCGGCGATGTCCCCGGACTTCGGCCTCGTCCCGGACTCCTCCCAAGGACAGCCGGACGAACTTGCGTCCGGTAGCCCTGGCTATGGAACCCGCCAGCGATGATTTTCCCACTCCCGGAGGACCCACCAGGCAGAGAATCGAACCCTTGGGGTTTTTCACCAACTGGCGCACGGCCAGGAACTCCAGGATTCGCTCCTTGACCTTCTCCAGTCCGTAGTGGTCCTCTTCAAGAACCTTTTCGGCCCGTTCGATCTTCTGAATTTCCTTGGATCGCTTCTTCCAGGGAACGGCCAGCAGCCAATCGATGTAGTTGCGGGAGACGGTGGACTCGGCCGACATGGGAGGCATCATCTCCAGCCGCTTCACCTCCTGCATGGCTTTCTCAAGGGCCTCCTTGGGCATGCCGGCCGCTTCGATCTTCTTCTTGAGCTCATCCACCTCCGATTTCTCATTACGGCCCAGCTCCTTCTGAATGGCCTTCATCTTCTCATTCAGGTAATACTCCTTCTGGGCCTTTTCCATCTGACGCTTGACCCGCGTGTTGATGGAACGATCCACGTTCAGCTTCTCGATCTCCACATCCAGAATGTCCTTCAGGCGGTGGAGCCGGTCCACCGGATTGAAGATTTCCAGCAACTCCTGCTTTTCCTCGATGGTGACGGCCAGGTTGGCAGCCACGGTATCGGCCAGGCGATCGATGTCCTCGACGCGCACGGCGGCCACCATGGTGTCGTAATTCAGGTTCTGGCTCAGCTTCACATACTGCTCGAACAGCGAGGTGACCTTGTTCACCAGTGTCTCGGTATCGCCTTGCGCCGAACGGGCGGGGGAGTTCGGCCGCAGGACGGCCTTCATGTACTCATCCTCTTCCAGAATCTGAAGCGCCTTGGCGCGCTCCACCCCTTCCACCAGGACCTTGATGTTGCCGTCCGGCAGGCGCAGGCTCTGGACGATATTGGCGATGGTCCCGGTGGAATAGATCTCGGTGGGCTGCGGATCGTCGACCGCGGCATCGTGCTGGGTGGCCAGGAAGATCCGCTTGTCCCCGCTGAAGGCGACGTCCAGGGCCTTCACCGAGGCCGGCCGCCCAATCACGAAGGGAATCATCATGTAGGGGAAGAGCACCACGTCCCGAATGGGAACCATGGGCAAGAGGGTGTATTCCGATTTTTCCTTGGGCTTACCGAACATCGCTATTCCGCTTTCTCGAGAGTAACAGGTTCCGTGCCGTGGCTTAGCCTGCCTTTTCCAGGAGCGAGAGATCGATGGAGTTGGCCGTCACCATCTCCTTGGTCACCACAAACTCCTTGATCTTCCGCTGGGCAGGCAGCAGGTACATGAGATCGAGCATTAGTTCCTCGATGATGATGCGCAGCCCGCGGGCCCCGACCTTCCGTTGCTGGGCCAGCTCTGCAATTCCCTCCAGGGCGTCCTGATTAAAGTGTAGCTTGACTCCTTCATATTCGAACAACTTCTGATACTGCTTCACCAGGGCATTCTTCGGCTTGGTCAGAATCTTCACCAGGGCAGCGATATCCAGATCTCCCAGGGTTCCCACCACGGGCATGCGTCCCACAAACTCGGGGATCAAGCCGTACCTGATCAGATCCTGCGGCTCCACTCTCTCCAGCATGGCCAGATTTCGCCTCTGCTGGACCGTCTTGACGTCACTGCGAAAACCGAGGGTTCTCTTGCCGATGCGCCGTTCGACCACTTTCTCCAGCCCGACGAAGGCCCCGCCACAGATGAAAAGTATATTGGTCGTATCGACCTGGGTGAATTCCTGGTGGGGATGTTTCCTTCCACCCTGAGGCGGCACGTTGGCGATCGTTCCCTCCAGGATTTTCAGCAGTGCCTGCTGTACCCCCTCTCCGGACACGTCCCGAGTGATGGAGGGATTCTCGTCTTTCCGGCAGATCTTGTCCACCTCATCAATGTAAATCATGCCATGCTGGCATTTCTCCACGTCCCCGCCGGCGCTCTGAAGCAATTTCAAAATGATGTTCTCAACGTCCTCGCCCACGTATCCGGCTTCGGTCAGCGTGGTGGCGTCCACGATGGCGAAGGGCACGCTGAGCCTCTTGGCCAGGGTCTGGGCCAGCAGTGTTTTTCCCGTCCCGGTGGGGCCGATCAACAGGATATTGCTCTTGGTCAGTTCGACCTCGCTGCGCCGGCGGGCAAGCTCGATTCGCTTGTAGTGGTTGTAGACCGCCACCGCCAGCTTCTTCTTGGTCTTTTCCTGGCCAATGACGTATTCGTCCAGATAGGCCTTGACCTCATGCGGCTTGGGCAGCGGATGGGGCTTGGCGTCGGAATCAACACCCTGGTCGTCATCGATGATGTCGTTGCAGACACGGACACATTCGTCACAGATAAACACGGTGGGACCGGCGATCAGCTTGCGGACGTCATTCTGACTCTTGTTGCAGAAGGAACATCTCAACGATTCCTCGGTGCTGTTTCTTTTCAAGTCAGCTCCTCCGGTCGGCTTGCCGAACCCTGTCCGGGATCCGCGCCGACTCAGCAAAATCCATCCCCCGATGCCGTCGAGGCGCCGTGGGACGGCTCCGCCCTGGATTCTCCGACAATCCCCCGTTTGGAATACTGCAGATTACTGCTCCCCAAAATCCAGCTTGGTCTCGGCTTGATACTCCCGGTACTGGTGAAAGTTGCTTTCCGCCAAGGTCGAACGGCCCCGGTACCGGGTATAGGCCAGCGATTTTAATGGAAGCAACGCAACCTCGTCACCAATCTCCTGGTAATCATAGTCGAAAAGCATCCTGCCCGACTTGACCCGGTGTCGCTTGGGCAATCCGATCGGTTCCTCAGCCACATATCTCAAAACACGCCGACTGTCCCGGTCAATATAAATCTTTCCGCGGTACCCGACCAGCACGGTGTTGTCGCCGGCGCGTCCGCCGTACTGGCAGAAATTTCTCGGCGTCTCCGTGCGGAACACATGCACTCCATGCCCCCGCAGCCGGCCATCTTCGATCCACTCGAACTCGGTCGGATACTTCTGTCCGAAAAGAGCCTTCAACCAATGACCGAAAAACCCCCAGCCGTGGCCGCGCTGATTGCCGCCGATCCATTCATAACTCTCCCGTCCTCCCTTCACCATCCGCACCAGCCACTCCGACTCGTCGATCCGCGGCTTGCCTCCCCTCCTCGAAATCACCCACTTGGGTATCTCGACCGCCCAATCGCGCAACTCCGGCTTCCGTATCGCCGGAACCACAAAGACCCGTATGGTCTTTCGGCAGGTAAAATTGGGCAGGGACTCCAGGTATCCCTGCACCCATTGGCGCGTCCGGGCAATGACCGCGGCCGCCTCCTCCCGGCTCATCCCGGGCGCCCCGAGAACCGGACCCGGAAGAACCATCGCCACCGGCACCAGCCAGAGCGCCGCAATGGCCAGCCTGCACCCGCTCGGCCATCCGCCGGAGGACCCCGCCGAACCAACGGTCGGACCCGTTGCCTTTCCACTGGCCTGACGCATTTTTGGTCGCGCCGTCGTCTGAAGACAGCGCGCCTCACCACCTGGAAGCCCGCCAGCCCCGTTCCGGAGCGGATAAAGGAATCCTCGCTTTGCCCTTATTCATGACGCACGATGACTTGATCGACAAGCCCATAGTCGTGGGCTTCTTCGGAGGTCATGATGAAATCCCTCTCCACGTCCCGCTCGATCTTATCCAGCGGTTGTCCCGTATGCGAGGAGAGGATTTGGCTGGTGGTATCTCTCAATCGGAGAATCTCTTTGGCGTGAATGTCAATATCGGAGGCCTGGCCGGACAATCCGCCCATGGAAGGCTGGTGAATCAATATCCTCGAGTTGGGCAGCGCAAAGCGCTTGCCGCGAGTGCCGGAGCAGAGCAGCAGCGCTGCCATGCTGGCCGCCTGCCCCACGCAGATGGTGGTCACATCCGGCCGTATGAACTGAATGGTGTCGTAAATCGCCAAGCCGGCCGTGATGGAACCGCCCGGGCTGTTGATGTAGAGGGAAATATCCTTCTCCGGGTCCTCAGCCTCCAGGAACAGCAACTGAGCCGTCACCAGGTTGGCGATGTTGTCATCGATCGGGGTCCCGATGAAGATGATGTTGTCCTTCAAGAGGCGGGAGTAGATGTCGTAGGCGCGCTCGCCCCTACTCGTCTGTTCCACTACCATGGGAACTAACATGTGGTTGGGATCCCCTGAAGTCTTGGCTGTGACTGATTTAGGGTTGAACGATAAGTCCCGGGGGAGTCTTGACGGACGCCAGACGAAGGATTAAATCCAGGCACTTCCTGTTTCGGATCGTGTTTTTCATTCTAGAGGCGCCCCCGTCCCTTGTCAAGCGCGATCTGACGGCCTCGATGGGCTGGTCCGCCCCCTGAGCGATGCGCGAGATTTCATCTTCCAGCTCCTCATCGGAAACGGTGAGCTGCTCCTTTTCGGCGATGTCCTCCAGCAGGATGGCGCGCTTCACATCCAGAACGGCCTTCTCTCGCTGCTGTTCCCGGAACTGGTTCCAGTCCAGCTTGAGCGTGCTGGGGTGAACCCCCTGCATCATCAGGGTCTGCATGGTTTCTTTCAGCCGCGTTTCGAGCTGTTCCTCGACCAGCACTTGGGGCACTTCGAAGGACGTTTCTTCGACCAGGCGATCGACCAGCCTGGACTGCATTTCGGAGCGGGCGGCCTTCTCCTTGCGCTCCACGCAGTCAGCCCGTACCTTGGACCGCATGTCCTCGAGAGAAGTGTAGACCCCGGCATCCTTGGCGAACTCGTCGTCGAGTTCAGGCAGGCGCTTCTGCTTGACGGCCTTGAGCTCCACGCGATAATTCACCTGGTGGCCGGCGAGCTGCCTGTTGGGGTGATCGTCGCCATAGGTGACTGCAAACGTCCTGATCTCTCCGCATTGGGCCCCGCTCAGGTTGTCGGTAAATTCCTGCGGCGTCCCTTCTCCACCCAGTTCACAGTAAACATCGTTATCGCGGATATCCTCGCGGCCCGCCGTAGAATACTTCCCTTCCAGCGAGATGACGGCATGGTCACCGGCCCGTGCAGGCCGGTCCTCCACCGGTAAATACTCCGCCGACCGCTCCCGCAACTGTTCAAGCACCGTCTCCACTTCCTCGTCCTTGACCTCGGTCGGGACCTGCTCGACCTCCAGTCCCTTGTAGTCGGGAAGCTCGAAGGCAGGCGGCGTTTCGAAGGTGGCCGTGAAGGTAAAGGGTTTCCCCGGAGCATAGTCGACGTCCGCTATCTTGGGTACCGACAGGGGAGACAGGGATTTCGATTCCACCGCATCCGTGAAGTACTTGCGTACGGCCACGTCCAGGAAGTCGGCCCGGATGGAATCCCCGAATCGCTGTTGGACGATCGCCAGCGGCGCTCTGCCGGGGCGAAAACCCGGAACGCGCGCCTGCCGCAGGTACTTCTGGCAGACCGCCTGGTAGTCGGGCTGCCAGCGTTCGGCATCCACTTCTATGCCCAACTCGGTCTTGCAGGAACTCAAGGGGTTCACTTCAACCTTCAAGACATCCACCTTGCGAGACGTGCGGACTCGTGCGCAAATCCGCTGCCTATCTCATTCTCGTTGGATCGAAAGGGTAGGAACCGATCAAGAAGGGCCGGAATCTGGTGCGAAAGAGGGGACTTGAACCCCTACCCCTTTCGGGACTGGATCCTAAGTCCAGCGCGTCTGCCAATTCCGCCACTTTCGCTTGGTGCGCAACTTGGAGCCCGGTTGCCCGAAGCTGCTCGGATCAATAAGGCTGGGCACTGCGACGAATGCCAATGACAGCAGGCGAGGAATTTTATAGCATCATTGGCGTTTTCGTGTCAATTTCGAGCCGAGGGGCAGGCAACCCGACAGAAGAAGAGGTGCGGGCATGACGACTCCAGCCAGCCAGCCGTGGGAGCACGCAGACTTCGGGAAGCGAAGGCGACGGCGGCGGCTTCCGACGCTGCTGGCAGCCGTTTGGATATGCTTGCAGACAGCCGGCCCGGCCTCGCTATCCCTCCCACGTAAGTCGGCCGCCGGTGACGGCTCACTTCTGAAACCGGTAGAGGCCGCCACACTAAAGACCATTCTCAAGAAGAAGCGGGGAAGAGTCGTATTGATCAACCTCTGGGCTACCTGGTGCGTTCCCTGCCGCGAGGAGTTTCCGGACCTGATCAAGCTCCACGGGAAACTCCGGGGCCGGGGTCTGGAGTTGATCCTGATTTCAGTCGACACGAGCGAGCAGCGGGGGCAGGTGGAGGCCTTCCTCAAGGAAAACGGCGTGACCTTCCCCACCTATATCAACACCGAGGAGAACTACGAGGACTTGATCAGCTTCCTTGCGCCGGACTGGATAGGAGGGTTTCCCACCACCTTCGTCATCGACCGAAAGGGCCGACTGACTCGGAGCCTGGTTGGCGGACAGAACTATGAGGTCTTTCACAAGGCCGTCGCTCCCCTTCTCTGAACCAAGCCTTTTGCACAATTCGTCGTCGAGCGCTGGGGACGTTGTTGAATTACTGGAATAACTTCGATCCGCCGCTGCTGAATTGCTTTGATTCAATGAAGGCTCCTACGGGGTCTTTACAAGTTATTCCAGTAATTCAACAACGTCCCTTATCCCTCGTCCCTTATCCACCCTGGGGAATTTTGCAAAAGGCCCACCCCTCACCGGGGCGGATCGAACGCTAGGGACAGATACCAGAGAAAGTGCTGCGCTTGGCTCGAAACGGCGCCCGAAGGGACTGACCGGGACGCCTCCCGATCCTGGATTGCCTCGGTAAACACCCTCAGCGCCAGTTCCCAGTGTTCCGGATCGCCCCCGGTCTCGTAGAGGGCGGCCAAACCCGACGCCAGACTGATTCCGGCTTCCGGGGACTTCCCGGGATCCCTCGCTCCGCTTGACCGGTCTTCCAAGCCGACCCGGACGGACCCAATCTCCCTCTGCAGGCAGGCCTCCACCCGGTCTCGACCCAACCAGTCCCGATTCCTGTGGAGCGCCGACCAGAGCTGTCCCCGGTTCCAGGTTTCGGTCACGCCGGTGGGTCCGCGTTCCGCCCGCCACCGCAGGGCGTTCACCGGAGACAGTTCCTTCAAGCGCTCCCAATCCCCGTCTTGCCAGGCACCGATCACCTCCACGATCCACCGGGCCTTCTCCAGGAAACGCTCATCCCCAAGCGCCTGGTAACCCCTGACCAGTCCGGCCAGGACCTCTGCTGCATGCCGGGGGGCCTGAGCAGGATTCAATTCGTCCGCAACCGCCACCTGCTCCAGCCAGGAACGAGCGGCGTCCAGGGCTCGGCGGTTCCCGGTCAGCAGAAACGAGTCAAGCAGTTGCTCACGGCCATGCCCGTCCCAGCCGGCCGGCCCACAAACTCCGGTGGCGGAGTGGGGCCGGCGGGAAACACCGAAATCCGCCCAGCGGTCAACCAACTGCTCTGCGACTTCCAGCGACCTGGGGTCTCCGGTCCGATAAAAGTGAAGGTAAAGGCCCCGGGCAAGAGAGTCGCTGCGGTCGTCGGTCCAACGGATGCTCTTCGCGGCGGTTTGCGCGCTCTCCGGGCGGAGCCGGCCTCCGCCTGAGCCGGGCCGGCCGAAGCTGTCGTTTTCGTCCGACCCTCGATCATCGAGCGATGCTGCCAAAGATTCCCGCTGTCCTTCAATCCACTCGTCGACCCGACGAACCAGTGGCCAATACCCCTCCCGATAGGCCTCGGGGGACGATTCCGAAAGCGCTCCCAGGGCTTGGCCGGCCCGACAGTACCAGGAGGGCGGAGCGAACGCGTACACCGGGTTCTGCAGACCCATGAGTTCGTTCTTGACCCGACCCTGGGCAAGACCGCGGTTCCCGTGAAAGTAAAAAAGCATTTGGTGGGTCCTGGACCCGCCGGCCGGAATGTTCCAGGGTTTGGCCTCCTGCGGTAACAGCCGCGCGATCAGGCTGCCGGACTCTTTGATTTCAAAGGCCATGGGATAGAGATGCGGGAACCGCTTCACGCCCAGCGCCAGGCCATGCCGCTCGTCGGCCAAGTCCCCCCAGCCCAGATTGGCGCGGAACTCCTTCGCCACCCGGCGCCGCGCCGTTCGGGAAGCGGGTTGGCGGCCGGCACCTCCGTCAGGGGCGGCCTCATCCGCCTCCACTACCGAGAGGCGATAGGAATCGGGACTGTTCAGGTAGAGGGATACGGCAGAGGTTCGATCGAAGTGGCCCTCATGATCCCGTTCCCCTCCGCCCAGGGCAAACCGCCGCGAAAGCGGATCCAGGTTCAATTGGGTCTCGAGGCTGAAGTCCTCCACCGGAAATCCCCCGGTCCCCGAGCCGCAAGGCCGAACCAGCCTCAAGTCCAGCCTGAAATAGGTCTTTCCTCCATACACCGTAACCCTGGCCACAAAGTCCAGGGGCGCGACTCCCGCATCCTCGGAGACAAAGGTCCCCGAAACCTTGATCACGGCTCGAAACGCATTGGCCTCTTCCACCACCACCTGGTTTTCGCTCCAGGAGCCCATGCCGTAAGTGTTGCCGCCACTCTTGAGGGCCATCCGGAAACGGCCGCTATCCAGGATCCGCGTGCGTGCGGAGAAATCGTAGCCCCAATTCTCGTCCACCCAGACCTGGTCCAACAGTTGCTGCGACGGACCTCCCATGACCAACCGGAGGGGCCCGGTAACCACTTCCACCGCCTCGCTGCCACGCGACAGGCCAATGGGCGAGGGAAACCTGGGCAGGCCGCCGACCCGACGCAGGAAGTACACCACTTGCCCGTTGGCCGGCAGGCTGGCGGCGAAGTGGACCTGGACCCACTGCAGGCTGCCGTCTTCCGGCCAGCGAGCCACTTCCTCGACAACGGCGGGAACAAACCTGCCCTGGCGGTCCATCAACTGGAGCAGGCGGGCTGACTTGAGAAGCCCCCGAGGTAGCGGGACGCCCGAAGTGATGGGATACTGATGGCGGGACAGTCCGGCGGTCTCCCGCACGGTCAGGGGGATGTCGATCTCTTGAGACCACCCCTCCTCGGAGGGCCAGACCGACAACACGATCAGGAGTAGAAACCACTGCATGGACGGATCGAAGTCGATAAAGGGTCAGCGCCACGGACACGCCGCAGGATGAATGATACGATATGTGCCCTAGTTCACAAACCCGCCGGGAGGGACCGTGAGCCAAGAGAAAGTCTTTCGAATTGCCGTGCTGCCCGGGGACGGTATTGGGCCGGAGGTCATCGCCGAGGCGGTCAGGACCTTGAAAACCGTTGAACGGGAGCTGGACGGGATCGCTTTTAAACTTCAGGAGTACTCTGTCGGAGCCGGAACCTATCTGAAGTGCGGGAATCCGCTGCCTCCGGAAACCCTGGAAGCCTGCAGACAGCAGGACGCCATCCTGCTGGGAGCCATGGGGCTGCCCAGCGTCCGCTGGCCCAACGGCCTGGAAATGGCTCCGCAGGTGGATCTGCGCGAGCAACTCGACCTCTACTGCGGCCTGCGCCCCTTCCATCTCTATCAAGCCCAGCTCTCCCCACTCAAGGGCATGGAGCGAGGACGGATCGACTTTCTCATCGTTCGGGAGAGCACGGAAGGCCTGTTCTCGGGACGCCTCAGGCCGATGGAATTGGACGCCGCCGAGGCTCGCGATCACATGGTCATTTCCCGTTCCGGGTCGGAACGCCTGTTTCGATCCGCCTTCCGGCAGGCCATGGGGCGCAGGAGACGACTTACGTTGGTCGACAAGGCCAACATCCTTCCCTCCATGGCCTACTTCCGGGGCATTTTTCGAGAGATCAGCCGAGAGTTTCCGGAGGTCGAAACCGAAGCCCTTTATGTGGACGCCGCCAGCCTCCATCTGATCGAGCGGCCGGCAGACTTCGACGTGCTGGTCACCGAGAACATGTTCGGAGACATCCTTTCCGACCTGGCGGCGGGGCTGGTGGGGGGGATGGGCATGGCTCCCTCTGCCGACATCGGAGACGACTATGCCGTGTTCCAACCCGCCCACGGCTCAGCCCCCGACATCGCCGGCAAGGGGTTGGCCAACCCGCTGGCCACCCTCCTATCCACGGCCATGATGCTGGATTGGCTGGGGCACCCCGAAACCCGGCGGGCCGCCGCGGTCGTGAGAACGGCGGTGACCGAGGTGCTGGCTGCGCCACGCAACAGAACCGCCGATCTGGGAGGGCGCCTGACCACGGCGGAGATGGGCGGACTGGTGGCGGAAGCCGCCGCCCGAATGCTGTCCTCCGGAGACGGGAACAGGCCGGCGGATTAGCCGGCCAGATTGGGATCCCACAGGGTTTCCGGGGTTCCCATCAGGTGACTGGCCCAACGGCTCCACACGAAGAGCGCATCTCCCAGCCGGTTGAGGTATTGAACGGCCGTCGCGGGGACGGCTTCCTCCTCACCGAGTCGGACACAGTCCCGTTCCGCGCGCCGGCAGACAGTGCGGCAGAGGTGAAGTTCCAGGTTGAGCCGGTTGCCTCCGGGCAGGACAAAGGACCGCAAGGGCTCCAGGACCTGGTTGGCCTGGTCGATCTCCTGTTCCAGCCTCTGAATGTCCCTTTCTGTCACCTGTGGCTGGCGAGGATGAATGTCCTCGGGCAGCGTGGCAAGCGTTGCCCCCAGGTTGAACAGTTCGTGCTGCACCCGGACCAGGCAGGTCACCATGGCCTGCAACTCCGGGCTTCTCTCTGCCTGCTCCCGAGCCGTCTGGCAGGCCGTTCCAACCAATCCGTTGAGCTCATCCACCGTGCCGTAGGCTTCCAGGCGCAAGGACCCCTTGGACACCTTTTGTCCTCCAGCCAGCCTGGTCTGCCCGGAGTCGCCCATCCGGGTGTAGACCCGATTGATGGCCACCCTGGGCTTGTTGAATCGAGATTCCATCGAACCATTGCCTCCTTTTCGGCCTTTCCGACCTTAGGCGAATCCGTCTCGGGCCTTCTCCAACCCCGTGGTGGCCCTTCGTCGTTCTTCGTGTTCCTTCGCGGAAAACTCTTTTCCTCTTTGCGCTATTCGTGTATCCCCTCGTGAATAACCCTTTTGCTTGCAGTGCTTGCCGTTGTGAAGCTAAAGGTCTGCTTCGAACCGGCGTACCTCTGCGAATCGGGTGTGGCCTCTCAGCAGCCTCCCCAACCGCGGCCGGCGCTGGTTGTATACCTCCACCGCATCGGCATCGGCGTAGCGGAAGAACAGGATGCGCCGGTCTCGACCCGAGCGGTTCGGCCCCGATTTGTGCAGTGTCCAGCAACTCATCACCAGCGACTCTCCAGCCTTCATGGGGACCGGCACGGCCTTGAATTCGTCGGCCCGGGCCATCAGCTCGGCTCCGTGCTTGACATCGGCCGCGGCCTTGCCTTGGGCATGGGCCTGCTGTCCAGTCCGGTTGCTTCCGGGAATGACCCAGAGGCAGCCGTTTTCCAGGCTGGTGTCGTCCAGGGCGGTCAGGCAGGAAAGAGCATTGTAGGGTTCCAGCTCCCCGTATCCGTTGTCCTGGTGCCAGGGGAACACCATGCGGTTGCCCCTGGTCTTGAAGGTGAGTTGACTGGTCGCCGCCTTGAGGTTGGGTCCGATGATCTGCTCCGCCACGTCCACCAGGGGTCCGGCGAAGTAAAATTGCCGCACCAAGGCCGACCGATGGTGGATGTTGGGCAAGAGGGCATTCTCCAACCAAGTCCTGTCGGGGTCGAACGCGCTCTTCTCCCTGTTCCAGGAGGCCATGCACTCCTCCCGGATCCGCTCCAGTCCGCTTGGCGACAGGGTAGCGCCGCACACCAGGTAACCCTCGGCGGCGAACCGCCTCAACTCTGAATGGCTCAGCTTCCTGGGAACGAACAGCGTCTGGTTCATGAGCTTCCCCCGCCCGGCGGCAACGCCGAGACCACCCTCAATAAGTCGCTCGCGCCCCGCTGATGTCCACGCAGGCGCCGTTGGTAAAGCTGCATTCGTCGCTGGCCAGGAAGTGAATGAGGGCCGCCACTTCGCCGGGCCTTCCTACCCGCCCCATGGGAATCTTACTGATCATGTAGTCGATGGTTTCCTGCCCCACCTGGCGCAGAATGGGCGTATCGATCACGGCCGGCGTCACGCAATTCACGTAGACGCCCTGCTGGCAGACCTCCTTGGCCAGGGCCTTGGTCAGGCAGATCACCCCCGCCTTGGTGCTTGAGTAGGGAGCCAGGTTGGGATTTCCCTCCTTGCCGGCAATGGAGGCCACGTTGACGATCCGGCCGGACTGATTCTTCAGCATGGTCGGCAGCACTGCCCTGCAGCAGAGAAAGACCCCCCTGAGATTGACGGCCATCACCTGATCCCACTCCTCCTCCGTTACCTCCACCAGGGGCTTGGTGGGCCCGGCAATCCCGGCGTTGTTCACCAGGATATCTACCGTGCCGAACCGCTCAAGGACTTTCTCGACCAGGCCGGCCACCTCTCGAGCCTGAGTCAGATCAACCGGAGCCACCAGGCTACGCTCCCCGGAGCCGTCCAACTGGCCGGCTCGTTCCCGGGCGCCAGCGGCATCAATATCGGCAAGGACGACTCTGGCTCCCGCCTCGAGAAACCTCTCGGCAATAGCTGCGCCGATGCCGGTGGCGGCGCCGGTGACGATAGCCACCTTGTCGGTCAAGGAATAAAAGGCTTGATCGGTCATTTCGTTCCCTCTTGTCCGGGAGACCCCAGGTTCGGAGTGAGTGCAACGCTGGGGACGTTGTTGAATTACTGGAATAACTTCCATCCGCCGCTACTGAATTGCTTTGATTCAATAGCGTCTCCTGCAGGATCTTTACAAGTTATTCCAGTAATTCAACAACGTCCCCTATTCATTATATTGGTGTCCATTCGTGGTTCGTCGTTGTCCTTTCTGGTCACGCTTCTTGAGGGACAGCGCCGAGATCGACAAGCAGCTTAACCCATCGAGCAAGTAGCCAACCACTATCCACTGACCACTAATCACTAGAAAGGCTGCGCCAGGAAGAAGCCCCCGGTGTCGTCCTCGATGCTGTAAACCCGCGACACGGCCAGCAGGGGCACGCCGTTCAAGGACTCGATTTCCACGGGGCCGAAATCGCTGGGCACCTCCAGGCTCCCCAGCAGATCGTCCAGGTGGAAGATCCCGTTGTGGGGCAGGGTCCGGTTCCGGCTTTCGCCAATGGTTCTACCCTGCCGGTTTCGGACACGGATCCGCACTCGCGCCTCTTCCCCGTTCCCCGCGTTGACGATGGTGATGGTCGATCGAAACTGGTTCACATTGGTCGCCGAGGGAATCAGCAGTCTGCTGGAAGCCTGCACGTCCGACCGCGCGAATCCCGGATCGCTGCTCCGGTTGTTGATCTGCGACACGAATCCGGCCACGGGGCGGTCGCCATTCAGTTGAAACCATCCAAGCGTGTCCCCGCCCCCGCCCGAACCCGAAAGCCTCCGGTTGACCCGGTTCAACTGGACCAGACCGAACGGCTGCACCTGCTCGTTGGACGTCCCGAGAAGGGTCCCCTCGGAATCGAACAGTTGGACCTGCACCCTGGCCGGCTGCTCGGAAAGGTTGGTGATCCCCAGGTTGCTGCGAAATTCCTCGCTCTCCCGGCTGATGGGAATGACCGCCCGGCTGGAGGCCCGCTCCAGGTCCAGTCCGCGGAAGAAGCCGCTGGTGCCCGAATCGAGGGCATAGACCCTGGAGGTGGCGATCAGTGGCATCCCGTTGGTGGAAAGGATCTCCAAGGGGCCGGAGACGTTGCCGATTCCGAAGTCGGCATGCAGGTCCGGGCTCTGAAATTGGCCGCGTGCGGGAATGGCGACGTCCTGGCTGTGGAGCGGCCTGCCGCTCGCATCCCGCAGCAGCAGGGTAACCTCGGCCGTAGTGTCACCGACGTTCAGAACGACCAGTGAGGAGCGAAACTGGTTCACCGATGTGGTTGAGAGGATACCCAGCCGGGTGCCGCCCGACATGGCCCCCAGATCCAGGCTGGGATCGCTGGTCCGGTTGTCGATCTGGGTGACGTAGGGAAACACCATCTGGTCGGAGGCAACCAGGACGGAACCGGACAGGTCGGAGCGCCGGCTGGACCCCGTGCCCAGCAGGGAGCGAACCAGGTGGTTGAGCTGGATCAGTCCCCCTCGGGGAACGCTCACCGTCCGGGAGCCCCGCGGCTGGCCGGATTCGTCGAACAGCGTCAGCTCGACGGTGGCTCCCGAGAGGATGTCGGCGCTGAGGCCCAGGTTGGTGCGGAACTCTTCGGTGTCGGTCACCAGGGGCAGGAACTGCTCGAAGGCATAGCTGCCGACCTCGGGGTTGAAGCGAAAGAACAGGCTTGTGCCTTCCGACAGGCGCGGCCGGTTGAAACCGAACTGGATCGCCCGGTCCCGGCCGTCGTTCTGAAGGCCGATGGTGGCGCTCTCCCCTTGGGTCAAAGGTCCCTGCAAGTCACTGTATAAAAAGGCGATGTCATAGCTCCCTTCATAAAGCACCGCCTGAAAGGTCAGCCGCGTCGCGTAGTCCGGCCTGGCATCTTCCCCACCGTCATCGTAGGCGCTGAAGTTCTTCCATTCAATGATCAGGCGCCGGTTGGGAGCCTCCCCCATCACCCGGGTATAAACCCCGCTGTCGGTCTTTCCCACCACCAGGTCGTGAAAGAAGGGGGCGATCAGGCTGGCCGGCATCACTCCAACCGAACCGCCCGGACGCGGGACCAGGAGTCCGGGCAGCCGGCCGTTCTCCCATTCTGCCGTGGATCCTACCGAAGGGGTCAGCGACATCCAGCCGTTGCTGGAAATGTTTAACGGACTCCCCTCCGGGAATGCCCTGGTGAACAGGATGAACTTGAAGGGCAAGGTGATCCGGGCGATGGAGTCGTCGGGGGTCTGGTCCTCTTCTTCGTCCACCCGGAACTCCAACCGGGATGCTTCCGGGTCCCGGCTCAGGTCCAGGTAGGAGAAACTCGGCTGGGGACGATTCCGGCTGGGCTGCAACGAGAGCACCGAGAACTCGCTGCTGGCGGCAACCTGCCCGCAGACTTCGACCGTAATCGGACCGCTGGTGGCGCCAAAGGGGACCTCGGTGACGATACGGCTCGCGGTGGACGAAATCACCTTGGCCGGCTGGTTGTTGAAGCGAACCCGGTTGTATTGAGGCACCGGGTCGAAGTTGCGCCCGAAAATGGTCACCGGCGAGGTCAATTCTGCAGCGGCGGGCGATACCGACTCGATGACCGGAGCCGGAGAGACGGCCTCGAACGCCGACGGCAGGCGCGCGCTGCTGCCGTCGGGATTGACCACCAGCAGGGAAAATGAACCGCAGCCATTGGGCCCGGTGGTCCCCTGAACGGTCCCCGAATCGAGCCAAGTCAGGTTCTGCAAGGGAATGCCGCCCAAACTTGCGGAGACGTCCCGGTGAAAGTTGGATCCATGGATCGTTACCGCGGTTCCACCTGACCGGTTTCCGGAATTCGGGACAATGGTCGAAACTCCTGGAAGCGGCAAGGTCACCAGCACCCCTCCGCTCAAGGCCGCCAAGTCATCGGGATTCTGAACAAAGAGGCTGTGTGGTCCCAAGGGTGCATTAACATCGACGGCGATCTCTATTTCAGCCTCCAAATTGCCGGCCGGTGTCCACTTCTGCAGTGCAATACCCTCTCCCAAGAAAAAAAAGTTCTTTGCAAACAAGAATCCATTTCCATCGATCCGCTTTCTGTCGCTTTCCCCTTGCGAGAGGTAAATAGTTGGGTTACTGCCGAATCGGCTCTTGTCCAGGTCAAGGAATTGAGCAGAAGAAGGTGACACCGAGATGTCGAAACCTGTAAGCCGGTCGCCGGCAGCCACCGAAATCGGCTCCCCGACATTGCCGTCCGGCCTCTGGCGCATGAAAGTGGTGGTGAAACTGGTGTTGAAGCTCCGGGGGTCAAGGGGGCTGAGGACATTGTCCTCCTCCACCGGTCCATCCAGGGGCTCGGCATAGAAGGTATATGACCCTGGGCGCAGCCCCGAAATCCGGTAACCGCCGTCTTCTCCGGAAAGGGCGGATGCGACCGCTCGTCCAGATGAGTCGAGAGCGACGACGTGGGCACCGAAGACACCGGCATCGTCCAAGAGGATGCGCCCGGTCAATCCTCCCGATGAATTGGTAAACTCCGGCTCCGGATAAAGAACCGAGCTTCCGATCCGGTCGTCCGTCTTGAGCACACGCCCGAAAATGGCACCTTCCCCGTCGTCGGCAAACGGATACATGACTGCGGCTACGATGCCCGTGTGATTGAGCCCCAGGAAATGTCCGGCCTCATGTGTAGCCACCGACTGGAGATCAAAGGTACCCGGGGTGCCGTCGGTCGAGAAATTCTCGTCGGGATTGAAGATGATGTCGGCATCCACGAGTACCCTGGCGCCGCTCGTCACGCCCGAGAAGGAAAGTGTCACCGCCACCGTACCCAAGCCGAACTCGTAGCTGTCGTCCTGGAACGAGATTACGTTGGCGTAGTCCAGGGCGGCGACCTTGGCATCGCTGGTACCACCGTATGAGAAGGCGATCGCCGAATCCTCTATTTCTTCCCAGGCTTCAAAGCCGGCGTGAACGGCCAGGAACTCGCTCTGGTTGCCGGTAGAGGGCAGGCCGCCCTGGTGGATCTGGTAGACGACAGGAAAGGCCATCCATTTGGCGCCGTTCAGGAACGGAACGAAGGCCAGGACAGGCGGCCGGGAAATCCACCAGGCGCAAACCGCAACCGGCAGACAAAGGAGCACCAGGCGGCGGGCCTGCCGGGGCCGGCAAGGGTTCTCGGAATGGACACTGCCTCTCAATGGCACTCGGGCGGTCTTCTTCGCGCTTGAATCGGATGACACGCAGGCGGTTCCTCGGGGCCCATCCCACCGGTCACTTGCCGGAGTTGGCGACGAGCTGCCGGATCCTGCTCAGGAGCTGCTCCAGCTCGACCCGAGCGGGCATCGGTGTTTGAGACGACGATTGGGGCGAAGCCGCAATCAAGTGAAGCCCGGAGGAAGCATGCAAGGCCGTCTTGACTCCCCGGGCGTCGGGCGCGATACGAAACATGCCCTGGGAAAGTCCCATGAGGATCCAGTAATCGCCC
>JAJECY010000246.1 GCA_022821775.1 Acidobacteriota bacterium | reverse complement strand
CACCAGGGGGCATGATCATGGCGCAGGATTTTTTTCTCCAGCGCGTGCTCGCGACCGAAGAGCGTAGCGGTTTCTACGGTCGAGGGAGCATGTGCGCGCTGGAGGAAAAAAGACAAGCCAGGGCATGCCCAGCACAGTCTGTTTCTTGCCATCCCCGTAAAAAGACCCATAACGTATTGAAAATACACAGCCTCTAACAATACAGGTGCGTCCTGGTGAGAAATGCGGGCTAGTCGTCGAATTTGCGGCGGAGGTAGGCGGGAACCTCCAGGTCGCGCGGGTCGTAGGGACGACCCTGGCTTGCCGGCATCCCGGATTCCGGAACGGTCACCGCCTCGGACTCCGAGGTGGCAGGGTTTGAAGACAGGCCGGAGGGATCTTCCAGATGCAGGGAATCTCCGACCGATGGCTGAATCGCCGATTCGGCTCCGTCGCTGTCGAATCCAGTGGCGATTACGGTGATCTTCACATTGTCCGTCATTTTGTTGTCTATTACGGCGCCGAAAATGATATTGGCATCCTCGTCGGCGGCTTCGTGGATAATGGAAGCCGATTCACTGACCTCGTGAAGAAGAAGCTCCTCCGATCCCGTAATGTTGATGAGAATACCCTTCGCTCCCTGAATGGAGACATCCTCCAGAAGGGGCGAGGCGATCGCTCCATTGGCGGCCTTCGCGGCACGGTCTTTGCCGCTGGCGGTTCCGGTTCCCATCATGGCCCTGCCCATGCCCTGCATGACGGCCTTCACGTCGGCGAAATCGACGTTGATGATGCCGGGCACCTGAATGATGTCGGAAATCCCCTGAACTCCCTGGCGCAGAATGTCATCGGCCACCTGGAACGCCCGGGAAAAGCTGGTGCCCCGTTCCACGGTCCGGAGCAATCGCTCGTTGGAGATGGCAATGACCGTATCCACACACGCCCTGATGTCCTGCAGACCGCGTTCGGCCTGAACCCTCCGCTTTTTCCCTTCAAACAGGAAGGGCTCGGTCACGATGGCCACCGTCAGCGCACCCAGCTCGGCCCCCAGGTTGGCGATGATGGGCGCCGCGCCCGTCCCGGTACCCCCGCCCAGGCCTGCCGCAACAAAAATCATGTCGGCCCCTTCCAGAACCTCGATGATCCTGTCCGTATCCTCCAGGGCTGCGCTTCGGCCGACGTGGGGATCGGCCCCGGCTCCCAGACCGTTGGTGAGCTTGGCTCCGATCTGCAGCTTCGTCGGCGCCCAGGACGCCTTGAGAGCCTGCGTATCGGTATTGGCCACGATGAATTCAACCCCCTCGACGCCGGCGTCGATCATTCGGTTGACGGCGTTGGTGCCGCCGCCTCCGACGCCGATGACCTTGATGACAGCACCGTTGGAACGGGGCTCGTCCAACAGAAACTTGACGGAACGATCGGTCTTGGTCGTTTCCATGGTTTCACTCCTTGGCATGGTAGAGCCCGAGGCCTCATCTCTCAGGGCGACTGCGGTGAGTGCCTGACGGGATCGTTGATCGCCGAACCGTAACACCGGATCCCTGATCCCGGTTCGGTCCCGCATGACGCCGAACCGAAACAGCCTCAAAACATAAGCGCTTAAGTCGAGAAAATCAAGAAAAATACCTTATATTGTGTTGGTTGCTGCTACAAGCATCAAGGTTTGGTAGTCGTCATCCCTCGCTGGTCAGCCAGAAAGTTCCTCCGATTCCGGGCACGGTCCAGGAACCTGCGGACTACAACTTGCCGCTCTTCCGGGAAAACAACCTCGAGCCCCATCTCTTCAGGAAGCTGCCGCCTTCCGGATGTCCAATCCACCGATGGGCATGGGCGCGGTAACCGTAGAGGACCAGACCCACGGCGGTCGAGTAGGCTGGAGCGATCAGGGCGCCCTCCATTTTCGCCAATCCCCGGGGACTGCCGGGGCGAACCGGCAGGTCAAAGATCTGCTCGGTCAGTTCAACCACGCCCTCGAGCAGGGCTGTTCCCCCGGTAATGACCAGTCCGGCTCCCAACAGCCTTTCAAAACCCGCCTGGCGGATGTCCTCTTGAACCAGCGTGAGGATTTCTTCCATCCTCGGCTGGATGATCTCGCAGAGAATCCGTTTGCTGATGGACTTGGCTTGCCGGCCTGCGACGGTCGAGACCTCGAACTCGATATCCTCTTTAACCAGGGTCGACAAGGCGCATCCATGGTCACGCTTGATCCTTTCGGCCTCCAGGATCGAGGTTCTGAGACCGACGGCGATGTCATTGGTGATCTGGTCCCCGCCCAGGGGCAGAACGGAGCTGTGCCGGATGCCTCCGTAGGTGTAGACGGCAAGATTGGTGGTGCCTCCGCCCACGTCGACCAGGCCGACTCCCAGTTCCTTGTCATCATCGCTCAAGGCGCTCTCGGCGGAAGCCAGTTGTTGCAGGATTGTGTCCGCCACGATGAGCCCGCTCCGGTTGACCGCCGTGACAATATTCTGCGCCGCTGTAGTCGAGCCGGTGACGATATGGCAATTCACTTCCAGTCGGGTTCCCAAAAGTCCCAGAGGATCGCCGATACCGTCCTGGCCGTCGACCACGAATTCCTGGGGAAGCACATGGACGATTTCACGGTCGGAGGGCAGTGACACCGCCTTGGCCGTCTCCAGAACTCGTCGAATATCGGCTCGGCCGATCTCCCGGCTCTCAGCCGTGACCGCAACCGCTCCCTGGCTGTTGAAGCTCTGGATGTGCCCCCCGGATAGCCCCACGAAAACCGACTCCACGGAAACTCCCGCACTGCTTTCCGCCTCCTCCACCGATTTCTTGATGGCGGAGACGGCTCCGTCCAGATTGACGACCACGCCCCTGCGCATGCCCTTGGATTCGGCCGACCCGACCCCGACTACCTCGAGGCCTCCGTCATCGTTGACCTCGCAGATGATCGTGCACGTCTTGGTGGTGCCGACATCCAAGCCAACCACATATGTTGTTTTGCGGGCCAAGCAGACCTCCAGCCTCCCCGAATGGGACCTATACTGAAGCCGTCAACTCCGAACTCAACCGTCTGACGAGACTTTCCGGGAGACGCTCCGTGCCAGTTTGGGGTCCAGGGTTCTGATCACCACCTGGTCCCGGTAGCGCAGGTCCACCGAATCCAGGTTCCGGTATTTTTTCTTGAGTTCCCGGCTCGCGGCCAGATAACGACGAAACTTTGTTTGAAAGCCGTCGCTTCCGAGGTTAACCAGTACCGTATCTCCATTGAGAATGACCGAGACGCTACCGGGGTCTTGCAGGTGCACCTCCGACAGATCCCGACTCAACCCGGCGCCGCCCCGGTTCAGGGCGCCAATCAACCGCAGATAGAGGTCAATCCGCTCTCGGTTGCGCCTCAAAATTGCCGGGCCGTAACCGGATTCCATTCCCAGAATGACGGGAAAGTCGGCCTGTGACAGCTTTTCCGGATTGTTTTCCAGCAGTGTGCCCTCCTCATCGATCAGCAGGGTTCCCTGCCCCACACGGGCAAAGGCAACCGCCCGCCGCTCCTCGATGTCGACAATCAGCTTGTCAGGCAGCACCCGGCGTACAACCACCGTTTTCACCCATGGAATCAGCTCCAGGTTTCGCCGCAGCCGGTCCAGGTCGAATCTCACCAGGTTACGGTCGGGCTGGGCCACTTCGCTGATTTTGAGCAGGACCTGGTTCTGCGAAATTTGTTGCAATCCGTTGATTTCCGTGATGGCGATATCGAACCTGGGAGAGTGGTAGAGCCTGTCTCTCACCCACAAGAGGCCGAACGACATCGTGGAGGCCAGCAACAACCCGAAGGAGAGCTTGAGGGACCAGCGCAGAACCTCCCTCACAGTCCTGCCCTTGGTCTTGCCTGATGCTCTTTGTCTTTCCAGAATGGCGCTCGGTTGCCTTTCGAGATAGACCGTCGCCTTTGTCTTTACCCTCTTCATCCAGGGTTCCTCCCCTCTTTCCGTCTCGGTCCGATTTTGTCTAGCCCGCATTTCTCACCAGGGGGCATGA
>JAJECY010000021.1 GCA_022821775.1 Acidobacteriota bacterium | reverse complement strand
GTGCTGGGCATGCCCTGGCTTGTCTTTTTTCCTCCAGCGCGCACATGCTCCCTCGACCGTAGAAACCGCTACGCTCTTCGGTCGCGAGCACGCGCTGGAGAAAAAAATCCTGCGCCATGATCATGCCCCCTGGTGAGAAATGCGGCTTAAGCCTTGGAAAGCGAGACGACTTCATCTTCCATCACGGGGTCGTACTGGCCGTCACGGGCTGCGCCGGTGCACTTGGAGCGATGAAAGAAGGTCGCCTGAGCATGGTCTGAATTCTCGGTCCGACCGCCCCAGGCCTTCAGAGTGGTCTCCTGCAAGGCTCTCCCGTAGGAAAAGCTGAGCTGCCAGGGCGAGCCCCCCAGGGCGTTCATGGCCTGCAGGTTTTCGGTGGCCTGGAGCGGTGTCTGGCCGCCGGAAAGGAAGACGATGCCCGGCACGGCGGCCGGGACGCTCCGCCGGAAACAGCGCAGAGTGGCTTCGGCAACCTCGGTAGCGCCGGCCTGCACGGGGCACCCCTTGCCTGAGATGACCATATTGGGCTTGAGCAGGATGCCCTCCAGGTGAACTCGATGCCGGTGAAGCTCGAAAAAGACGGTGGTGAGGGTTTCGGCCGTGACCTCTTCGCAGCGCTCGATGGTGTGACCTCCGTCCATCAGCACCTCGGGTTCGACGATCGGCACCAGTCCGGCTTCCTGGCAGAGGGTGGCGTAGCGGGCCAGGCCGCGGGCATTGCCTTCGATACAGGCGCGGCTCGGAACCGCCTCGCCGATGGTGATCACCGAGCGCCACTTGGCGAAACGCGCCCCCAGGTCGCGGTACTCGGCCAGGCGATCGCGCAGGCCGTCCAGCCCCTCGGTAATCTTCTCCCCGGGAAAGCCGGCCAGGGCCTTGGCTCCCTTGTCCACCTTGATGCCCGGAAGCACTCCTTTCCCAGCCAGGATTTCGCACAGGGGAAGACCGTCGGGTCCGACCTGGCGGAGGGTCTCCTCGAACAGGATCACCCCGCTGATAAAATTCTCCATTCCCGGGGTGGTGAACAGCATGCGGCGGTAAAAAAGGCGGTTCGGCTCGGTCGATTTCACATGAATGCTGTCGAATCGCTTCTTGATGGTTCCCGAGCTCTCGTCTGCAGCCAGTATTCCCTTGCCCTTGTGGACCAGGGCACGAGCGACCGACTCAAGTTTGGCCGTATCCATTTCCTCACCTCCGGGGTTGTGGGGCGGCTTGAACTAATGTGCGTTAAAAGGTGTGATGTGAAGCAGTTACCGGTCCAACCCGCGGGACCTGCCGCACGGTTGTGGCTTGCCCGCTAGTATAAACCAGAGTGCGCGTCGATCCAAACGGGGAAAGTCAATAAAGCAGTCCCACCAACGCACCGGTCATGCAGGTGGACAGGGTTCCGGCGACGATGGAACGCAACCCCAGGCTGACCACGTCGGCCCGCCGCTCCGGGGCCATGGTGCCGAGGCCGCCGATCATGATTCCCAGACTGCCGGGGTTGGCGAATCCGCACATGGCATAGGTCATGATCACCAGGCTTCGCGGGGACAGGGCGTCGGGGGAGAGTTGGCTCAGGTTGATGTAGGCTACCAGTTCGTTGATCACCATCTTGGTGCCCATCAGTTCTCCGGCGGTCCAGGACTGGCTCCAGGGAATCCCCATGAGCCACACGATCGGCGCGCTGACGATTCCAAGGATTCCCTGCAGCGTCACGGCGCGCGAGCCGCCGGCGGGGAGGACGCCCAGCACCAGGTTGGCCAGGTGAATGAGGGCCACCATGACCAATAGCATGGCCACGATGTTCAAGAGGAGTTGAACGCCCCGGAGCGTGCCCTTGGTGACGGCGTCCATGGAACTGCTGAACGGTTCGGGTTCAACCAATTCTCCCGAGGTTCCCGGACCGGTCTCGGGAATCATGATCTTGGAGATGATCACGGCGGCTACCGCATTGAGAAGGGAGGCCGTCAGAATGTGCCCGATGACGTTGGGAATAATGTCGGACAGGATGCTGGCGTAGAGCACCATGACGGTGCCGGCGATGGTCGCCATGCCGCAGGTCATCACCGTAAACAACTCGCTGCGGGTCATCCTGGCCAGGTAGGGTCGAATGAAGAGCGGAGCCTCCACCATTCCCAGAAAGATGTTGGCCGAGACGCCCAGGCCTTCGGCGCCTCCCAAACGCAGCGTCCTTTCCAACGCTCGCGAGAACCCCTTTACCACCAGGGGCAGCACTTTCCAGTAGAAAAGCAGCGAAGAAAGGGCGCTCATCAGCAGCAGCAGGGGAAGCGCCCGGAAGGCGAGAATAAAGGTGTAGGAGGCGTTCTTTTCCTCGAATGGCGGGGGACCGCCTCCCAGGTAGCCGAAGACGAAGGACGTTCCCGCCTGGACCGATGCTTCCAGGGCCAGGATCACCCGGTTGAACCCCAGAAAGATCTCGCCCGAGCCGGGGACCTTCAGAAGCAGGATTCCGAGGGCCAATTGCAAGGCCAGGCCGAAGCCCACCAGCCGCAGAGACACGTGGCGTCGACGCTCGCTAATGGCCCAGGCCAGTCCCAGGAAGACTGCCAGACCGATGGCGCTTTGCACCAGCATTGCCGCTCCTTTGAAAGCAGGAATTCTATGGCTCGTCGGCTTGGCGGGTCAAGCAGCCGCCACGGTGGGTCGATCCTCGCAAAAGTAGTCCTGTCGCCGTTCCCGGTTTCGTGATAAAGAATGGATGTCGGGCAGAGCGCCGAAGGGGTCGCCGGCCACCCGGTCGTCCCCGTTGGCGCTGCTGGTTAAGCACAGGCCGGACGCCGTGCTTCAGTAGGGTTGTCGGGGCCGAACCGTTGCTGCTGCCAACCCGTTCCGAAAAATGGAGGACAAAGACCGATGAAAACTTCGACCTGCCGAGTTGTCCGTTCCCTGGACCACCGCCGCAACTGGCTCAAGGCCGCCGGACTGGGGATAGTAGGCGCCGTGCTGGGCCGGCCCCTTGCAGCCGCCGGAAAGTACGCCAAGAAGTCGGTTCAGCTTCACATCTATATCGAGACCAAGGCCGGAATGGGCAAGAAGCTGGAAAAGCTCTACCGGGACGCCTACGTCCCCGCCATCAAGGTGCAGAAGGGCTTCCTCTCGACCCGCCTCCTGCGCCACTACGAGTCTTCGACCATGTACGAGATCGATATCTCGTTCGAAACGGAGGCCCAACGGGCCACCTGGGCGGTTTCCAAGGAGCACGAGGATGCCTGGCCCAAGATCGAGGCGGTAGGCGCCAAGATCACCTGGCAGGGCTTCGACGTGCTGGCCTGAGCCATCCTTCGGAACACAGGTGTCTTTATTTCGATTGCGCCGGCCGCCGGCCTGAACCGGGGGCTCTGTCTGGAATCAGCTTAGCATCGCCTTGTCCCGGTTCGCGCTTCGGAGACTTCCCGGCACCGACGGCAGGCCAGGTTTAATTTCTCACTTGGTTGTGCTTGAATACCGCCATGGCTCACATCAAGCGAACCCCTGAACAGCACGAAGTGGTGGTGATCGGCTCGGGCGCGGGGGGTGGAACCGTTGCCCACGTCCTGACCCGAATGGGGATTCGGGTCACCTTGCTGGAGGCCGGCCCCATGCTGAACCCACTGGCCGACTTCAAGGAGCATGTCTGGCCCCACGAGGTGAATCATCGCGGCGCCGAGGAGGGAGGGGGCGTCTACTTCGGGCGCGGAGAGGCTTTCGGCCATTTCAACGCCAGCGCGGTCAAGGGCGGGTGGACCCTCGAGGGAGAGCCCTACACCGTCGCCAAGGGCAGCGACTTCCTCTGGTTTCGCTCCCGCGTCGTGGGAGGGCGGACCAACCATTACGGGCGCATCTCGCTGCGTTTTTCCGACTACGACTTTCACCCCTACGATCGGGACGGTCTGGGGGCAAACTGGCCCATCTCCTACGAAGACATCGCCCCCTATTACGACAAGGCGGAATCCTTCATTGGAATCACCGGCACCAGAGAGGGGATTCGCAGCGCCCCCGACGGCGTTTTTCAGCCGCCTCCGCCTCCCAAGGCTCACGAACTGGTTATCCGGAAGGCGAGCCACAAGCTGGGAATCCCCTGCATCGCCATGCGGAGGGCGGTGATCACACGGCCGCTGAACGGGCGTCCCGCCTGCCACTACTGCGGACAGTGCGGCCGCGGCTGCATTACCGCCTCCAACTACTCCTCCAGCCAGGTACAGATCTTTCCCGCCCTGGAGACGGGCAAGCTCAAGATCATCCACTCCGCCATGGCGCGGGAGATTCTGACCGACAGCCGAGGCAGGGCCAGCGGGGTGGTCTACGTGGACAAGCAGAGCCGCACCGAAAAGCGGATCGCCTGCCGAGTGGTGGTGGTGGCGGCCAGCGCCTGCGAGTCGGCTCGTCTGCTCTTGAACTCCAGGTCCGGGCTTTTTCCCAACGGCCTGGCCAACGGCTCGGGCACGGTGGGCCGTTTTCTCATGGATACGGTGGGGCTGGGGATGGCGGGCTACGTCCCCGGCCTGGAGAACCTGCCCCGATACAACACCGACGGGATGAGCGGGGCCCACCTCTACATGCCCTGGTGGCGGTGGGAAGATCACGATCGCCTGGGGTTCCCGCGGGGATACCACATTGAAATCGGGGGCGGCTACAACATGCCCCGGGTGGGGGACTTTCACGGCGCGGCCCGACGGCACGGATACGGCCTGAATCTGAAGCGGCAGGTGCGCAAAGAGTATGGGGCCTTCGTCCGTTTCGCGGGACGGGGCGAGATGATTCCCAACAACTTGAGCTACTGCGAGATCGATCCCGAGGTGGTCGATCGATGGGGCATCCCGGTGCTGCGCTTTCACTTCAAGTGGTCCGACTATGAATGGAAGCAGGCCAGGCACATGGAGAAGACCTTTGCAGACCTCATCGAGAGCATGGGGGGCAAGGTGATCGGGTTGACCAGCCATTTCGATCGCCACGGCATCTCGGTGCCCGGGACCATCATCCACGAGGTGGGGACCGTTCGGATGGGGGACAGTCCGAAAAACTCCGTGCTGAACGGCTTCTGCCAGGCTCACGAAGTGAAGAACCTGCTGGTCTGCGACGGCGGTTCCTTCGTGAGCAACCCCGACAAGAATCCCACCCTGACCATCAACGCCCTGGCCTGGAGAGCTTCCGACTACCTGGCTGAAGAAATGAGGAAGGGAAATGTCTAGCGTTCCGGAGCCCGAGATCCGGCGTCCTCTGACCCGGCGGCAGATGCTGGAGAGGATCGCCCTGGCCCTGACGGCGACCGGCGCCGCTCCCTTTGAGTTCGCCTGGGGGGAGCAGGTCCATCGGGAAGCTCGGGAAGAGAAGCAAGAGACCGGCGCCTACCGGCCCAAGTTGTTCAAGCCCCACGAATACCGGACCATTCAGCGGTTGGCCGAACTGATCATTCCGGCCGACGAGCGTTCGGGAAGCGCCGTCGACGCGGGCGCTCCCGAGTTCATCGACCTGTTGTGCAGCCAGAACCCCGAGCTGGCCGACATCTACACCGGAGGACTGCTCTGGCTGGAAGCCCGGATGCGCCAGCAACACGGCGTCCCATTTCTGGAAGCCACCGAGGAACAGCAAGTCTCTCTGCTGGATCGCCTGGTCGAGGAGGGGGACCCGGAGAAGGTGGAGGGGGCCAGGGCCACCCGATACGGGGCCTCGGAAGATTACCAGGGGTTCAGCAACTATCGGCTCCAACCTGTCTCGGACCTTGCGCCGGGGGTGCGGTTCTTCGAATGGTTGCGCAAAATGACGGTTGACGCCTTCTACACCAGCCCCATCGGCATCGAGGATGTGGGCTACCAGGGAAACAAGGCCGTCAGTCGTTACGAAGTGCCTGAATCCATCATTCAGGAAGCCCTGCGCCGGAGCCCGTTCGGGGGCGCGTGAGGAAATCTCTCCTCGTTGAATCCGGAACAATCTTGATCGCACCGGGCGTGGCCCGGTGAGAAATGGGGGTTAACCATGTCTCCCACCCTATTCGCCGGTAGCGACGTCCGGCATCTGCTGCTGGATATGCAGCAGATGAAAGTCTTTTCAGCCAATCCGTTGATCATCCGGGAAGCCAGGGGAGTCTACCTGACGGATGTGGACGGCAAACGTTACATCGACGGCGTTTCCGGGATCTACGTGGTCAATATCGGCCACGGAAACGAGCAGGTGATCGAGGCCATCCGCAAGCAGCAGGAGCGGGTCAGCTTCGTGGCGCCGTTGCACGCCGTTTCGGACACCGCCGTGCGATTCGCCAGGAAGCTGACCGAGATCACCCCGGAAGGCCTCGACACCATCAAGCTGGTGAGCGGAGGATCGGAGGCCACCGAGTCGGCTCTCAAGTTCGCCCGACAATACCACCGTCAGAGCGGCAATCCGACCAGGTACAAGGTGATTGCCAACTATCTCGGATACCACGGGGGAACCATGGGGGCCATGTCGGCCTCCGGGTTGGGAGGTCCGCGAAAGGCGGTGTTCGGACCCTTTCTCACCGGCTTCGTGCATATTCCGCCTCCCTCCTGTTTCCCCGGCACGTTCGACCTGGCCGGCTCCACCTGCGCCCATCCCGGCGCCGCCATGTTGGAGTACACCGTGCGGCATGAAGGCCCGGAATCGGTGGCGGCCTTCATCCTGGAGCCCATCAGCAACACCGGTGGCATCAGGGTCCCTCCGCAGGAATACTTTCAGGAAGTGCGTGAGATCTGTTCCCGATACGGCGTGCTGTTGATCTATGACGAGATCATCACGGGCATGGGACGGACCGGAAACTGGTTCGCCGCACAGTCCTTTGGGGTGGCCCCCGATATTCTGTGCGCCGGCAAGGGACTGGCCAGCGGGTATGCGCCCCTGGCCGCCATGATCGTCAGGGACGAGCTGCACTATTCCGCCTTCTGGGGCGAGGAGAGCCAGAACATCAGCTTCGCCCACGGGCACACCTTCGGGGGCAACCCGATTGCCACGGCCGCCGGCCTGGCCGTCATCGAGGTGATCGAGAAGGAGAACCTGATTGCCAAGGGAGCCGTGGTGGGCAGCCACATTCGCAAGAGGCTCGAGGAGGAAATCGCGGCTCTGGGGATTCTGGGCGAGGTCCGCGGCAAGGGCGCTCTCAGTTGCGTCGAATTTGTGGAGGACATGGATACCGGCAAGCCCTTTGCCGACGAACGGCGTTTCGGCAAACAGGTGGAGAGGCGACTGATCAAGCACGGATTGATTCTGCGCTGCGACCCGCACTGGATCGGCCTGGCTCCGCCGCTGACAATGACGGTGGAGCAGGCCGACGAAATGATCGAGGTGTTCGTGAGGGCGGTCGGGGAAGAGTTGAGAGAGGGGAACTGAGCCGATGGAACGAGCGGAGGTCATCATTGTAGGAGGCGGCATCGTGGGCCTGGCCACCGCCTACGACCTCACCCGGCGATTTCCCGGAAAGCGTGTGCTGGTGCTGGAAAAGGAAGCGGCGGTGGCCCGCCACCAGACCGGCCGCAATTCCGGGGTGCTGCACTCGGGCGTCTACTACCAGCCGGGCTCCCTCAAGGCTCGCAACTGCCTGGAAGGCAAGCGCATTCTGCAGGAGTTCTGCGACCGGCAGGGCATCCCCTACGCACTTTGCGGGAAAGTCATCGTAGCCGTCAATCAAGCGGAAATTCCCCGCCTGGAGGCCATTTATGGCAATGGGCAGGCCAACGGAGTGCGCTGCACCCTGGTGGGTCCGGAACGGCTCAATGAGCTGGAACCGGCCGTTCGGGGCATCCGGGCCATACACGTTCCCGATGCAGGCATCATCGACTACACCCAGGTGTGTGAGGCGCTGGTTCGATGCCTGCTGGAAAGCGGAGGGGCGGTCATCACCAATAGCCGGGTGACCGCCATCGCTTCCAATGCCTCCAAGGTGAGGGTGAGGACCTCCCGGGGCGAGACTTTCGAGGCGGGCTACGTGGTGAATTGCACCGGCCTGCAGTCCGACCGGACGGCCCGGCTCAGCGGGGTCCGGCCCGAGGCCAAGATCGTGCCCTTTCGCGGGGAATACTACGAGCTCAAGCCGGAAGCTCACCATTTGTGCCGAGGCCTGATCTATCCCGTGCCCGATCCCAGTTTTCCCTTCCTGGGGGTCCACTTCACCCGCATGATCGGCGGGGGAGTGGAATGCGGACCCAATGCCGTCCTGGCTTTCGCGCGTGAGGGCTATCGTTTGACCGACGTGAACCTGCGCGATCTGTTCGAATCGGTGACCTATCCGGGGTTTCTGAGGATGGCGCGCAAGTACTGGCGGGTGGGCGCGGAGGAAATGTGGCGCTCGATCAGCAAGAAGGCCTTCGTGAGAGCCCTGCAGCGGCTGGTGCCCGAGATCTCCGCCAGCGACCTCAAACCGGCGCCCGCGGGAATCCGGGCCCAGGCTCTCAGCCCCGGGGGGAGCCTGGTGTATGACTTCGATATCCGGGAGACGCCTCGAGTCCTGAACGTGTGCAACGCTCCCTCGCCGGCGGCAACCGCCTGCCTGAACATCGGCCGGCTCGTCGTGGACCGCTTGGCTCGGCGATTCGAGTGAAGGAGGGGAGGCGTGTGACAATCGTTTGCCACGGGCTGGCCCATCGTTAGCAGGCCTCGGTCTACGCTTGTATGGTCAACATGTTACGAAGGCGGAAACACGAGAGTGGCACTGCAAGCACGCATTTTTCACCAGGCCGCACTCGAAATTTTAAGAAACCATTTATTTTTAATGCGTTATCAGTCCTACTTTAAGGCGCGATACAAACAGACTGTGCTGGGCATGCCCTGGCTTGTCTTTTTTTCCCCAGCGCGCACAAGCTCCCTCGACCGTAGAAACCGCTACGCTCGTCGGTCGTGAGCACGCGCTGGAGAAAAAAATCCTGCGCCATGATCATGCCCCCTGGTGAGAAATGCGGGCTAGATCTGGAGATTTTCGGTGGTCTCGGACGAACATCTTGCGGCCCCCTCGGGGAAAGAGAGCGGTGCCCAGGGCGACGAAAATGGCCTTCTGATTGGGAAGATACCGGCCGTGGTCTTCCGCACCCAAGAAAGGCGTTCTCCCGTCAGTTCATGTGGATTTCTTGGATTCAGAACCCAACCAAGCGACAAAAGAGTCTTTGTCCGGCTCATACTTCAGCAAATTCAAACCGGACCGCAAACAGCACTGTCGCATACTCGTTCCATTGAAATACTGCAAATGAGCTGGAGTGTGATTATACTCCCAGTTCCTCCACATCTCGAAGGGAGAGGAGTCGTTCCAACCCACTGGTCGCGAGGGAGCGGTCACAAAGATCGTCCCACGCTCGGACAGCCAGTTGGCACAAAGCCGGAGCACTTGAACGGGATTCGGCAAGTGCTCGATGACGTGGGTCATGGAAATCAAATCAAAGGGACCCAACCCTTGAATTTCTTCCTCCATTGATTCAAGCGTTCCCACCAAGTAGTGGTCTACCCATGGACATAGCTCGGCCGCCTCCCGGCTGATATCCTGGGCGACCGAAATCGTTCGATGATCCAGCAGTTTCGCCGCCAGAGCTATCAAGCTTAAACCGCCTCCGATATCCAGCACTCGTTCGAATTTCCTGCCGGCAGCCACCACGTCCGAGATCTCCGCCAGGCGATCCCGGTAGAATCTCAGCGCCATCCGTGCGCTTTCTCCATGATAGGCAGGATGGCCGACGAATTGGGGAAAGCGAATATAGAGGGCCTCGAATGCTTTCTCGGGGGGAAGCGGGCTGAGGAAAAGGAGATCGCATTCGGAGCAGCCGACGAGATCGAAATTCTTGGGACCAATTCCCTGAACATGGTAGGAAGTCGGGCTGAGCAGGCCCATGTGCTTGGTGACGGTTGGCCCGCAGCATACGGGGCAGTCTCTGTCCGACCTGGTCTTGAAGGGTCTGGTAATCCAGCTTTCGATCCTGGCGAGAAGATACCACGGCAGGTGTCTAGCCCATCTTTAACAACGTTTCTGATCGCACGTTTATTATCAACACGTTACAAAGACAAAAAACCGCAAGTGGCACTACAAACGGGTTGAAACCGGAGATTGCGGGGTTTCAGACGATCATCTTGCGGACCCCTCCAGGAGCAGGATCGATGCCCAGGGCGTCGTAGATAGCCTTCTGATCGGGCT
>JAJECY010000205.1 GCA_022821775.1 Acidobacteriota bacterium | reverse complement strand
GCATGCCCTGGCTGGTCTTTTTTCCTCCAGCGCGCACATGCTCCCTCGACCGTAGAAACCGCTACGCTCTTCGGTCGCGAGCACGCGCTGGAGAAAAAAATCCTGCGCCATGATCATGCCCCCTGGTGAGAAATGCGGGCTTCCCCGCACTTCCCACCGGGACACGCACCCGGTTCCTAACGGCAACCGGCTTCCGACCATGGATTACCCCCAAGCGGTATCCTATCTCTATTCGCTCGGCAACGAAGTGGCCACCGCCAAGCTGGGACTGGAAAACATCCGGCGCCTGCTGAGCTTCCTGGGCGATCCCCAGGACCGCTACCCATCGGTGCTCATCGCCGGCACCAACGGGAAGGGCTCGGTGGCCGCCTTCTGCGAGTCGGTCCTGCGAACCCAGGGATACCGGACCGGACTCTATACCTCCCCCCACCTGATCCGCATCCGGGAGCGCATGCGCCTGGGCGGCCGGGAAATCCCCCAGGCGGACCTGGCTCGCCTCACGGTCACCGTCAAGGAGGCGGTGGGGCGACTCTTGGCCGGGACGGCCCGAAACGGCCGCCGCCTGAAGCTGGAGCGCCACCCCACCTACTTCGAGATGGTGACGGCCATGGCCTTTCTTTACTTCGCGGAAAAGGAGGTCGAGATCGCCATCCTGGAGGTCGGACTGGGGGGGCGCCTGGACGCCACCAACGTGGTCGATCCCATCGCTTCGGTGATTGCTCCCGTAAGCTACGATCATCAGGCCACCCTCGGAAGCGACCTGAAAGCCATCGCCAGGGAGAAGGCCGGGATCGTCAAGCCGCGCCGGCCCTCCGGACCGGAGAAGAAGCGCCGGCTTGCCGTGGTTTGCAGCAGCCAGGAGGAAGCCGTGCTGGAGGTCATTCGAAGACAGTGCCGGACTGCCGGAGCCCGCTGGGTTCCGGCCTTTCAGCACCTGGAATGCGGCAGGGCGGCCCACCGCCTGGAAGAGTCGACGCTGGAACTCCACCCGGTACTGGGGGCTCGATTGAAGCTGCGGGTCCCTCTTCCCGGAAGCCACCAGGTCGGAAACGTTCTGACCGCGGTCCGGACCCTGGAGGTGCTGGACGGGTCCGGCTTTCCGCTGCGGCCGGAGGCCATCCAGCGGGGAATCGCCCGAACCCGCTGGCCCGGGCGTCTGGAAGTGCTGCCCGGGCGGCCGCGGGTGGTGCTGGACGGCGCCCACAACCCGGCGGCAGCCGAATCCCTCGCCCGCCACATCCGCGCCTTCCTGCCCCCCGAGCAGGTCGTCCTCATCTACGGCTCGCTGAGGGACAAGGACATTCCCGGTGTGTTTGCCCTCCTGAGTCCGCTGGCCCGCGAGGTGATCCTGACCCGCCCCGATTCGGAACGCGGGGAGGCTCCCCGGGACATCGTCCGCAACGGTTGGACGGGAGGTCGCGCGGTCCGCTGCAGGGCCCGGCTGGAAGACGCCTGGGCCTTGGCCCGTAGCCTGGCTCGACCGCAAGACACGCTGCTGGTTGCCGGTTCGCTCTACCTGGTGGGAGACGTCAAGCGCCACCTGGCCGGCTTCGTCCGGCCCAGGCCCGTGCCGAAACCCGGCGGCGCGGCCGAAGCCGTTCCCTGTTCCGACCGGGAGGGACGAACCCCGGCCCTGGCCGCCGGAAACGCCGGCGCCCAAACCGACAGCGACAACACCCGGCCCACCCACTGACCCATCGAGGCAAACCCCTTGTCCCTTTTCAAACCCGCTGCCGATCCCACGCCCAATCCCGGGGAACTCGGTCCCGGAGAGGCTCCCGCCGAAGCCTTGCAGCCCGAGGAGTCCCTCCGGCGCCGGGACCGGATCACCATTGGCTCTCTCTCGGGAGCCCACTTCGTCAACGACACCTACGCCAACTTTCTGGGGCCGCTGCTGCCTCTGATCGTGGGCAAGCTGAGCCTGACCATCGCCCAGGCGGGCTGGCTGGGAGCTATCCTGACCGTTTCCTCCTGCTTCATGCAGCCCGTCTACGGCTATCTTTCGGACCGCTACCTGGTGCGCTTCTTTGCCGTCTTCAGCCCGTTGATCACCACCATCTTCATGTCCTGCATCGGGATGGCCCCCAACTTCACGGTGCTGGCCCTGCTGCTGGCCGCCGCCGGCGTCGGGATCGCCTCCTTTCATCCCCAGGGGGCCGCCCTGATCGGCGCGGCCAGCCGGGACCGAAGCGGCCTGGGCATGTCCATCTTCATCGGCGCCGGAACCCTGGGCTTTGCCCTGGCCCCGATCATCGCCCCCTACGCGGTGGAACTGTTCAGCCTGGAACAGTCCTATTTCATCATGATTCCGGGGCTGCTGGCTTTCGCGGTCCTCTACTTCCTCATCCCGCACGACCCTCCCCAAACCGTCTCCCCTCATTCCCGGGCAAACCTGAAAGACCTGCTGCTACCGATGTGGCGTCCACTGCTGATCCTCTACCTGCTGGTGGTGATCCGCTCCATGGTCCAGATCGGGTTTGTCCACTTCCTGCCGCTCTACTTCTTCCAACAGGGAAACGACCTGATCGCCAGCGGCCGCCTGGCCTCCCTGTTCACGCTCTTCGGCGCCATGGGCGGGTTCACCGGGGGCCTGCTCTCCGACCGGGTCGGCGGCCGCAGGGTGATCGTTTATTCGAATCTGCTGGCCCCGCCGTTCCTGGCCACCTTCTTTCTCACCGAAGGTGTTCTCTCGGCCGCATGCCTGGCATCGGGAGCCGCCCTGCTGCTCTCCACCCTGCCGGTCAACGTGGTAATGGCCCAGAAAATGCTGCCGCAACGGACCAGCATCGCCTCGTCCCTGATGATGGGATTCGCCTGGGGCATGGCCGGACTGGCCATCCCGGTGGTGGGCGCGCTGGCCGACCGGATCGGTCTGGGCCCGGCGCTGCTGCTGGTGGTCGCCCTGGGGGCATTCGGCTTCCTGCTCTCCCTGTACCTGCCCAAGGACTCCGCACCGGACGGGGAAACCGGGCAGATTGCCTGCCAATAGCCATGCCAATAGCCCGCATTTCTCAAAGCACCGGCGATCTGCTAGACTGGAAACCCGGCGCCGGCCCTTGGCGAAGAGATGAAATACGCGGGCTCGGCGCCGTTGGGCCAACCCATGCGCCCGTAGCTCAGCTGGATAGAGCGACAGCCTCCGGAGCTGTAGGCCGCAGGTTCGAATCCTGCCGGGCGTACCACATCTCGAGGGTTTTTGATCGCGGTCCGCGGCAAAAATACAGGTTGGCTATTGACCGGAGTGCGGTTGGAATGCGACAATTCCGTGGCATATAAACCGTAGGTTGGAGCGTCAGGCGAGAGGATCGAATGTTGGAGAACCAGTGGGTGCAGTGGGTGCCCTTGTTCGGGTTCGGATCGGTTCTGACCATTCTCATCGCCATCTTCGGCGTCGGGATCGGCCTGTGGCGCAACGCCAGCATCGCCCATAGAAACATAAGCGACAATATCGACCGGGTGGAATCCCGACTGCAAACCCAAATGGGGAGCCTGGAGTCCAAGATGGAATCCCAAATGGAGAGCCTGGGATCCAGACTGGAATCCAGACTGGATTCTGATATAGGGAGCCTGGAATCCAGACTGGGAAGCAGGATTGACGAACTGGGTGGCGAGGTGCGCGAACTGTCAACCGACGTATCCGTCATCAAGGTCGACCTGGCCGTGGCGAAAACCGACCTGAATTGGATCAGGAACCAACTGGGCGGCCCGGCAGGGTAGCAGTTCAATCGTCAACGAAGGGATCCGCCAAGAACCAGGACGTCACACGAAGCAAGACTCCCTCAAATAATCTGATGGATGGGGGAAGCGCTCTCGACTCCCACCAGCTTCTGATCGAGGCCGCTGTAGAAATAGGTGAGGCGGTTCGGGTCCATGCCCATCTGGTGCAGGATGGTGGCGTGCAGGCGCTTGACGTGGAAGGGATCTTCCAC
>JAJECY010000143.1 GCA_022821775.1 Acidobacteriota bacterium | reverse complement strand
ATGAAGTCGAACACCGAGTACTCGCGGCTTCGTTCCTGCGGCTTGACTCGAATCCCCTGGCGTCCGGTGACAATACGGTCTCCCGTTTTCACCCCGCTGATCTTCTTGGTAACGGCCTGTTCGCCCGTCCAGACGATGACGGCATCCATCTTCTGGTTGACGACCGGATGCCATTCGCCCCTGACCTTGATGAAGGTGTCGAAGTTGGTGGTGGAATAGAATTCCCGGGGCAGGATGCCGTCCCGCTCGGCCGGGACCAGATTACAGTCCTCCCGATCGATGATGGCGCCGAAGTCTTCCAGGGCGGCCAGGATGTCCTGCAACTGCTGCTGACTCCGGGCCTTCACCATGATTCGGGCCCGGGAGGGCTCCTGGTTGTTCCGTCCGATCTCGAAACGCAGGACTTCGAACTGGCCCTCCATTTCGACGATCTTGTCGAAGGCGTACTTGAGTATCCCCGAATCGATCAGGTGGCCTTCGATCTCGATTTCTTCCTGAAACTGAACCATGGATAGTCCCTGGTGCGGTCCGGTTGGCTGTTTCACACTGTTTCAGCCACCGCGTCATATGGAACGGCGGCGCGGTCAGGTCAAAAGTGAATAGTGGTCAGTGGTCAGTGGCTAGTTGATCAGATTCATGCAAAATGCCGGTTGCTGATCTCGTCGTAGTCCCCCAAAGAGTGCGACTACCTCCCAGGGGCCTGCCTGCTCCCGAAATACTTCACTAAACACTGACCACTGATCACTGACCACTGATCACTAACAACTGCCTCAGCCCTCGGTCCTGTTCATCCAGCTCATCATGTCCCTCAGGCCCTTGCCGACCTGCTCGATGGGATGGTCGGCCTCCCGGCGCCGATTGGCGTTCATGGAGGCTCGCCCGGACTGGTTCTCGAGGATGAATTCCCTGGCGAAATTGCCGTTGCAGACGTTTTCCAGGATTTCCTGCATGGATTCCCGCACGTGCTTGTCGACGATCTGCGGCCCACGGGTGTAGTCGCCGTACTCGGCGGTGTCGCTGATGGAGTAGCGCATGTAGGACAAGCCGCCCTGATACATGAGGTCAACGATTAGCTTCATCTCGTGAAGACACTCAAAATAAGCTACTTCCTGTTGATATCCGGCCTTGATGAGTGTCTCGAATCCGGCCTTGACCAGGGCCGATGTCCCGCCACAGAGAACGGCCTGCTCTCCGAAGAGATCGGTCTCTGTTTCCTCCTTGAAAGTGGTCTCGATGATTCCGGCTCGGGCGGCGCCGATTCCCTTGGCGTAGGCCAGCGCCACGTCCAGGGCATGGCCGGAAGCGTCCTGCTCGATGGCGACCAGGGCCGGAACTCCCGCTCCCTCCTCATAGACCTGGCGGACCATGTGTCCGGGCCCCTTGGGCGCGATCATGGAGACATCCACCTCGGGAGGAGGCACCACCTGGCTGAAGTGAATGTTGAAACCGTGGCTGAACATCAGAGTCTTGCCGGCTGACATGTGCGGCTTGATGGAAGCTTCGAAAACCGCCCGCTGCGTCTGATCGGGAACCAGGATCATGATCACCTGGGATTGGGCCGAAGCCTCGTCCACAGTGGCGACCTGGAGGCCTTCGCCCTCGGCCTTGCTCCAGGAGCGGCTCCCCTCATAGAGTCCGACCACCACCTCCAGACCGCTGTCTCTGAGATTCAGGGCATGGGCATGTCCCTGACTGCCGTAGCCGATGATGGCAATTTTCTTTTCTTTCAGGTGAGCCAGATCTGCATCTTCATCGTGATAAACTTTCGCCATTGACGCGTCCTCGCTTGGATATGGATTGGGTCCGGCAACAGGTTCCCGGGTCCTTGATTCCCTGTAGGGGGCAACTCCTATTCCGGCCCGTGGATGCTGCCCATGTTACACCAAGCCATCGCTTGCCTTCAAAAAACTCGGTAGCGCCTTGCAACCCATCACGCTCTCTCTGTTGGCCACTCTTCCCATCGTTGCGGTAGCCCTGCTGCTGGTGCTGCTGCGGTGGCCTGCCCGGCGGGCCATGCCCATCGCCTACCTGGTAACCGCCGTACTGGGCCTGCTGGTGTGGCAGGTGCCGGCGCCGCAGGTGGCCGCGGCTTCCATCAATGGCCTGGTGGTTGCCGCCACCCTGCTCTACATCATCTTTGGAGCCATCCTGCTCCTGAACACCCTGAGGCAGAGTGGAGCCATTCAGGCCATCCGAAGCGGCTTTACCGACGTGACTCCCGATCGACGGATTCAGGTGGTGATTATCGCCTGGTTGTTCGGCAGCTTCATCGAAGGGGCGGCCGGCTTCGGGACACCGGCAGCCATCGCCGTCCCCTTGCTGGTGGGACTGGGGTTTCCGGCCATGGGCGCGGTCATGGCCGGGATGATCATTCAGAGCACGCCCGTCTCTTTCGGCGCAGTCGGAACCCCCATCCTGATCGGGGTCAACAGCGGACTGGCCGCCGACGCCTCCATCCGTGCCTTCGCCCTCCAGGCCGGTTTCGCCGATTGGAGCGGATTCCTCTCCGAGATCGGCTTCCGGGTGGCGCTGCTGCACACCGCTGCCGGAACCCTGGTGCCCCTGTTCGTGGTGGCGCTGATGACTCGCTTCTTCGGCAAGAACCGGTCCTGGGCGGAGGGGTTGCGGGTCTGGCCCTTTGCGCTCATGGCCGCCTTCGCCATGACCCTTCCCTACCTGCTGGTGGCCAGATTTCTGGGCCCCGAGTTCCCCTCGCTGTTCGGCGGGCTTACCGGCCTGGCCCTGGTGATCCTTGCCGCCAAAAAGGGCATATTCATGCCGCGTCCCGAAGACCGCTGGGATTTCGATGCTTCGGAAAACTGGCCTGGCCACTGGACCGGATCGCTTCGACTGGAGGAGGAGCCGCCGGCCCGCCCGATGGGGCTGTTCAGAGCCTGGACCCCTTACCTGTTGGTGGGCCTGCTGCTGGTCGTCACCCGCTTGGGATTCCTCCCGTTTCTGGAATGGACCCGGGCCTGGACCATTTCCTTCCCGCACATCCTGGACACCGGGATCTCGGCCCGCGTGCAGCCTCTCTACCTGCCCGGAACCCTCTTCCTGCTGGTATCAGTCCTGACCTGCTGGGCCCACCGGTTGAGTCTGTCCCGGTTCCGGGGGGTTTGGATCCAATCGGCCAGGACCACGGCGGCCGCTTCGGTGGCCCTCGTCTTCACCGTCCCCATGGTGCAGGTGTTCATCAACTCGGATGGAGGAGCGGCCGGCTACGACAAGATGCCCATCGTGCTGGCTGCCGGCGTGGCCGCCCTGGCCCAGACCGCCTGGCCCATTTTCGCCCCCTTCATCGGAGGCCTGGGGGCTTTCGTGGCCGGCAGCAACACGGTCAGCAACATGATGTTCTCCCTGTTCCAGTTTGGAGTCGGGCAGCGAATCGGGGCGGACCCGGTCTGGATGGTGGCCCTGCAAGCGGTAGGCGGGGCCGCCGGCAACATGATCTGCGTGCACAACGTGGTGGCGGCATCGGCGGTGGCCGGGCTGGCCGGCAAGGAAGGCGCCATCATTCGCCTGACCCTGCTTCCCTTCACCACCTACGCCCTGTTGGCGGGTGCTTTGGGTTATGCGATCGTGTGGCATTCCCGGCAAGGCTGGGTGAATCCGGGAACGTTCATCGTCCTGCTGATTGCGGCGGCGGTCGTGTGGTTGATCGCCGCCAGCCGGCATCGCGCCCGGTAGGGCTACATACTGGCCAGCGCCTCTTCCGTTCTGCTTGACCTCCCTCCCACGATATGCCAACATATTTGTTGCCAATATAAATGTTGGCAACATAATGGTTGGTACACGAGTTTTTGCCAGGAGGGCGCGTGCTCAAGAAAACCGTTGGGAACTGGGTAGATGGCGATCGCTTCTTCGACCGCCAGAGCGACATTGCAGCATTGCGGGAACATGTCTCCGACGGGACTCACACGCTTCTTGTAGCCCAGAGACGAATGGGAAAGACGAGCCTCGTCCGCGAACTGCTCCGCAGGCTGAACGATTGCCCAGGCATCGACACGGCCTTCGTTGACCTGGAAGACGCCCGGGATCCGGCGGACGCCATCGTACAGATTTCGCTGGCATCGCGGCCTCTCCAGTCAATACCGCGGAGGGCCGGAGAGTTCAAGGAAGCTATCTTAAGGCGATTCAGAAACGTGCAGTTGGCCGCGCAATATGAGGAAATGCGATTCCAGCTACGTGCGGAGATCAACCGCGGGACGTGGAAAAGCAAGGGCGATCTGCTTATGAACGACCTCGCCAGGAGAGACGGCAAGGTCGTGCTCGCGATCGACGAGTTGTCGATTCTGGTCAACAGGATCCTCAAGGCCGGCCAGATGATTCCGGAGAATATCGACGCGGCGGATGAATTTCTCTCCTGGCTGCGACGAAATGCACAAGAGCATCGTGGCCGCCTCTGCCTGATCGTCTCGGGCAGTGTGGGGATCGCGCCGATCCTGAAGCAAGCCGGGCTAAGCGCGGCCATGAACGTCTTCTCCGCCTACGAACTGAAGCCCTGGAGCGAGTCGACAGCGTCGGATTGCCTGGGTGAGCTGGCTGCAAACTACGGAGTCGAACTCCCCGTAGCTGTACGTGAGGCAGTGTGCCGCCGCCTGCGGTGCTGCATCCCCCACCACGTCCAGCAGTTCTTCGACGCACTGCACCGGCAACTGAAGCTTGCAGGACGGACCGATGCGACGCTGCAGGATGCCGACACCGCCTACCGCCACGACATGCTTGCGGCTCGCGGACAGATTGACATGGACCACTACGAGGAACGGCTCAAGTTGGTGCTTGGGACGGACGGCTACCGGGTGGCCCTTGAACTCCTGGCCCGGGCCGCGTCCGAGGGATCGCTGAGCCCCGAATCGATAAACGCATACAAGTCGATGCTGGATATTTCTCAGGACGCCGGTGCCGCTTCGGTGCCGTTGGTACTGGAGGACCTGGTGCAGGACGGGTACCTCACCAGGCAGGGGGAGGAATTCCGATTCGCGTCGGGACTGCTGGAAGACTGGCAGCGCTCCCGGAGGGGTCTTCCGATCAATCCTCTCACCGCAATCTAACGTCCCCGTGAGGAGGTCCGGATGCCGAGAAAGATCAAGAAATACAATCCGGGATTCCTGACGGACCAGGAACTGGTGGACTCCTTTTGCGTGCGAACCGGCGAGTTTGCCCTCCTCGTCGAGGCGCTTCGCGAGAGCACAGGAAACTCGAACCCGCATGCAATCGTGATCGGACCGCGAGGCTCAGGCAAGACCACGTTGCTGCTGCGCGTCGCCGCCGAGGTGCGGCGGGACCCGGCCCTGCAAGCGGCCTGGTTCCCGGTAGTCTTCGCCGAAGAGAGCTACGGAATATCCACTTGCGGTGAGTTCTGGCTGCAGTGCCTGTTCAATCTCGCGCAGCAGGCTCCTCGCAGGAAAGACCAGCCCGACCTGCATCGCACCTACGAGGAACTGCTCCCTGTCCTGGATGATCGGCTCTTGGCGGACTTGGCGCTGGCGGCGATCCTCGACTTTGCTGCCGCGCAGGGCAGGCGGCTCCTGCTACTCGTGGAGAACCTCAATAGCCTGTTCAACGAAATCGGCAACCCCGAGGTTGGTTGGGAGCTGCGCAAGACTCTCCAGTGCGAACCTCGGATCTTCCTTCTGGGCAGCGCCACCAGCCGCTTCGCGGAAATCGACAACTCGAAACGGGCGCTTTACGACCTTTTTCAGGTGCACACTCTGAAGCGCCTCGACACGGAAGCCTGCGCAACCCTTTGGAGGAGCGTCTCGGAAAGGGATATTGCTCCAGGGGCGATCCGCTCGCTCGAGATCCTCACCGGCGGGAATCCCCGTTTGCTGTCGATCGTCGCCGAATTCGGCTCCCGGCTCTCCTTCCGCGAGCTGATGGACGATCTCCTGGACCTGGTCGACGATCACACCGAGTACTTCCGGAGCCATCTGGAGGCGCTGGGAGCGCAGGAGCGACGGGTGTACCTGGCGCTGGCCACCCTTTGGCAGCCCGCCACGGCCAGCCAGGTCTCAGCCATCGCCCGGCTTTCGGCCAGCCATTGCAGCGCGGTGCTGAAACGCCTGGTCGATCGGGGTGAGGTCATTCGTTCCGGGGGGATCTCCCGACGGCGGGAGTACTACCTTGCAGAGCGCATGTACAACATCTACTACCTGCTGCGGCGCGGACAGGGAACGAATCAGGTTGTCGAGGCGCTCGTCCGCTTTATGACCGCATTTTACTCGCGGTTGGAACTTGTCAACATCTTCCAGGGGATCACGGCGGAGGCATCGTCTGTTGAAGGGGCGATGCGGGAGATACTGGAGAAGGCGCTGGAGTTGTTGCCCGCCACTACCAGCCCAGCGGGAGAAGCAGAAGGACTCCAGGCAGCTTTCGCACCACAAGCCGCGACCTCCCGCGTAGGAGAAAAGAAGCGACCCGGGTGGGACCCCGATTCCCGCGAATCGAAGGCCGCAGAACTGGCGTCAAGAGCAAAGGGCCTGCTCAGCAACCAGGAGTACGACAAAGTAATCTCCACCTGCGACGCTATTGATGTCCTGCTGCACGGGGTAGGTACGACCGGCGGCGCAAGGCAGGCGGCCGAAGCGCTGTCCGTGAAGTCCGTGGCCCTGGCGGGAATGGGGCGCAACGACGAGGCTGTGGTCGTCTGTGACGAGATCCTGAACCGGTACAGCGGTAACGATGCGCCCCACTTGGCCAAGCCCATTTCCACGGTACTTGCCAACAAGGTTGCATTGCTGGGCAGGCTCAATCGCCCCCAAGAGGTCGTCGCATCCAGCGATGCCTTTGCGGAACGGTACGACCATGCCGATTCGCCACCTACCGATAAGCAGCGATCCCAAGTGCTTTTCAACCGTGGCGTCGCGCTGGTGGAACTAGGCCAACCCAGCAGAGCACGGGCAGTGTTCGAAGAAGTGATCGAACGCTTCGGGTCCGGCGATTCCGCCGAAGTCCACGAGTCAGTGGCGCGAGCCCGGGTGGGCAAATCCGCGTTGCTGGAAGCGCAGGGTCGCACGGCCGAAGCCTGCGGCGGCTACGATTCCGTCATCAAGCGCTTCGGGGACAGCCACATGCCCGGAGTCGCTGAAGCCGTGGCCAATGCGATGCTCCGCAAGGGGGGCGTGCTGACGGCACACGGCGAGTTCGGCGAGGCGCTCGCCTGCTTCGAGGCCGTCACCAAGCGCTTTAAGCCGGATCTCTCGCCGGAGATGGACGGTCACTTGGCAACGGCTCAGTCCAACCGGGCCGCCATGCTGGACTTGCTGGACAAGCCGCGGGAAGCGCAGGAGGTCTACGATGCCCTCATCCGCTGGCTTACCTCCCACGACTCACCGGACATGGCGGAACACCGCGCCACCGCCTTCGCCAACCGGAGCACGTCGTTGCTGCGGGCGGACCGATTGGAGGATGCCTTCGCTTCCGCCGACGAATTTCTGAACCATTTCAGAGACAGCAAGTCCCCACTTGTCCTTCGCCTGATGGGTTCCACGCTGCTCGAAAGAGCCAAAGCGGAAATTGTCACCGGCCAGCCTGAAGTGGCCATCAAGACAGCCGAAAGGGTCCTGAAGGAATTTGCGTCGAATCCGCCGGATAATCTGGTGCTGGCTCACCTCCTGCGAGCAGAGGCTTTTCTCCGCCTCCGAAACCAGTTTGGATGCAAGTCGGAGCTCGCGGCCATGCTGGAGATTCTGCCCCGATTCGAGGAATTTCCCGAGTTGACCATCGAAAGCCTGATGGCCTACACGATTCGATTCGGGCCCGGTCCGGTGCTGGCGTTGATCGAAGCGTCCCCGTCCGTCAACCGGCTGTACCCGCTGGTAACAGCCTTGCGGCAAGAGCTGGGCATAGCGACCAAGGTTGCGAAGGAGGTCGACGACGTCGCAAGAGATATTCGCCAGGACCTGGTACGCCTGAGGCAGCTTGGTGCGCCATGAGGCGGCTCGGCGAGCTGGAAATGAAAATGGGCAGCTACGTTGATTGCGGGGCTGTCGGGTGGCTGATTGCAGCGAGCAGGGGCGGACGTCGGTAGAGTTACATCCTGGCCAGAGCGTCTTCCATCAGGTCCATGCCGGTCACCAGGTTTTCCATGCTGGTGGCAAAGGAGATGCGGACGTGGCCCTCCATGCCGAAGGCTGAACCCGGGACCACGGCCACCCCAGAATGACGCAGCAGCCAGGTGGAAAACTCCACCGAGTCCCGCACCTCACTCCCGAAATAACTGGCAATGTTGGGGAAGGCGTAGAAGGCGCCCCCCGGAGTGGCGCAGCTCAGGCCGGGCATGCCGTTGAGCCGTTCCACCACGTAGCGGCGCCTGCGCTCATACTCTGCAATCATCTGTGACACCGAGTCCTGGCTGCCGAGGATGGACTCCAGGGCCGCTTTCTGGGAAACCGAGGCCGGATTGGCGCTGTGGCTCTGCACGTTGCTGACGCTCTTGGCAACTTCGCGCGGGGCCACCAGGTATCCGATGCGCCACCCGGTCATGGCATAGGTCTTGGAAGCGGTGTTGACCAGCAGGGAGACCTGCCTGGCGCGGTCGGCGTACTGCGCCAGCGAGGTGTGCTTGTTCCCGTCGAAGACGAAAAATTCGTAGCATTCGTCGAAGATGATCATCAGATCCCGGTCCAGGGCCAGGTCCACGATCCGGTCCATCTCCTCGGCCGGAATCACGGCCCCGGTGGGATTGTTGGGCGTGTTGACCACCATGGCCCGGGTGCGTGAGGTCACCTTGGCTTCCAGGGCGGATGCCTTGAGGACAAAGTCATCCTCTTCCCGGGTCAGGACCTCGACCGGCACGGCTCCAACCATCTTGAACTGCTCGGGAAAAGTCACCCAGTAGGGAACGGGAAGCAGCACCTCGTCACCTTCTTCGAACAGGGCAAAGGCCAGGTTGAACAAAGTGTGCTTGGCTCCGCAGGAGATCACCACCTCGGGCACGGAGTAGTCGACCCCATACTGGCGGCGGTATTTCTCCACCACGGCTTCCCTGAGGTCCTTGATTCCGGGCGCCGAAGTGTAGCGGGTGAAGTTGTCGTCGATGGCCCGGTGACCTACGCCCTTGATGTTATCGGGTGTGTTGAAGACCGGCTCGCCGATGCTGAAGTCCACCACGCTTCGACCTTCAGAGCGCAGGCGGTTGGCCTCTTCCGATACCGCCATGGTCGGCGAGGGCGAAAGGCGCCCGACCCGTTTGGCTAGTCTCATCGTTTCTCCCCGCGTCGATTCCAGTTATACCGGGCTTCCACCGTCCCAGCCGGAAGCAGAGTATATTCAGATACCCATGCAATGTAAAACCGTCCCGGAAAGGCTTCGATCCCCACCGCATCAGCCTTCGCCACTCGGATCAGCTTCTGCGATTCCTGACGGTCTTGGGCTACGGGCGTCCCCCGGCTGAGGCCTCGGCGTTGGCCCCCCTCCGCATAAGCCATAGCCAATGGGGGCGGCGTATGCGCTTCCCCCGCAAGGGGGGGGTTCTAAGAGCGGCGGATGCAGGCTCGAGGATCAAGACCCC